>JBDLTD010000029.1:0-8729 GCA_039799185.1 Actinomycetota bacterium
CTCTTTGATCATTGCCGGTTCAGTTGCTGTTCTCTCGGTAATGATTGGTTCTGCTTCAGCTTTTGCCTTCAGTCGCCTTAAATTCAAGGGACGCAAACAGGGTATTCAACTACTACTTCTTGTGCAGATGTTTCCAGCAATCCTTGCCATCTCTGCCGTCTATGTAATTATGGAGCGTGTTTATTCCTTCGCTCCTTCAATTGGCCTCGGCACACGAGCAGGCCTGCTTCTTGTCTATTTGGGCGGTGCAATGGGTGTGAACATCTGGTTGCTCAAGGGTTTTGTTGATTCAATTCCGGCAGAGTTAGATGAGGCAGCAAAGATTGATGGGGCTTCAGAAGTTCAGACTTTCTGGCTCATCTTCGTGCCATTGGCATCACCGGTATTAGCTGTTGTTTCACTACTGAGCTTTATTGGAACCTTCAATGAGTTTATTTTGGCTCGCTTATTCTTAGTTGATATGGAAAATAGAACTGTGGCAGTTGGCTTGCAGCAGTTTATTGGTGGTCAGTACTCACAAAACTGGGGACCATTTGCTGCTGGATCAATTTTGGCTTCCATACCAATTGTCATCATCTTCTTGTCCTTACAGAAATACATTGTTAGTGGATTAACCGCAGGATCGGTTAAGGGATAACCTTGAAAAAGAGGTTTGTACTCTTTGTAGTTACTTCACTACTTCTTGCCCTGGGGACAACATCTTTTGCAGCTGTGCCAGCAGTAGATCCTGTAAAAGTTGGACTGTCGAAAGATCTGATCTATTTTGTTTTTCCAGATCGCTATCTAAACGGTGATACATCAAATGATTCATTCCCTGGATACAACCCAAGAGAGACTGCATTCTTTCATGGTGGAGATTTAAAGGGTTTAACTGGAACATGTAGTGACGGAGATAATGGTTTAGCACGCATTAAGAAATTAGGTTTCACGGCTGTGTGGGTTACTCCACTTGTTGTTCAACAAAAGCCAACTCCAAATGGTGCTGGTTATCATGGATATTGGGGCGTTGATTTCCTAAATGTAGATCCGCACTTGGGTACTAAGGCAGATATGGTTGCATTTGCAGCATGTGCCAAGAAGCTCAATCTCAAATTAATCTTAGACATCGTCACAAACCACACGGGCGATGTAATCGCATATAACGATAAAACTGCGTATTTATCTGCCGATCTACTCAACGCCAAGAACCCAGCATGGCTCAATGACTTAAGTAATTATCACAACGTCGGATCAATGAGTAACTGCTGGGGCGATGGACCATGTATTCAAATTGGTGACTTCTATGGGCTAGATGACATAGCAACTGAAAAACCAGTTGTTTATAACGGCTGGGCCGATGTGTATGGCCAGTGGATTAAGGAATACGGACTCTCCGGTTTTCGCGTGGACACAGCACGCCATGTAGATGATGAGTTCTTCAAGAATTGGTCCCCACAAATAAATGCAGCAGCTAAATCAGTAGGAATCGATAACTTCACAATCTTTGGTGAAGTCTGGGACGTTAACCCAATCAATCTTATGAATTATGTTCGCAAGAATAAGATTCAAACAGTTCTAGATTTCCCATTCCAGCGAACTGCAGCTGAGTTTGCTGCAGGTTATTCAGATGCAACTGTTGTTGAGAATCTCTTTGCCTATGATGATCTTTATACAACAGCAACATCAGATGCCAGCAACCTAGTGACCTTCTTGGGTAACCATGACATGGGCCGCGCAGCAAAGATTATTGAATCGAAGCGAATCAATAAGGCGAGTGAACTACTACCAAGAACTTTGCTAGGCCATGCATTGATGTATTTGACCCGTGGAATTCCATCTGTTTACTACGGTGATGAAGTTGGAATGATTGGCACTGGTTCAGGCTCAGATCAGTTGGCTCGTCAAGATATGTTTTCAACTAAAGTTGGAATTTGGAAAACTGAGGCTCGAGTGGGAAGCATTCCCATCGGAACTGGTGACTCTTTCTCCATCACAGATTCACATCCAATTGCTAAGTACCTGAAGGTTTTAGCAGCATTGAGATCATCTAACCCAGGACTCGCAAATTCATCTATGCAGATGAGATATGCCAAAGATGAGCTTTTGGTGATTTCGAAAAAGGATGATGTTGAAAATCGTGAGTATCTCGTTGCATTCAACAGTTCAACCAAGGCAATGAAAGCATCTATAACGAGTGCAACTTCTACGGGCGGATGGAAAACTCTGCTGGGTAAGCCAACTATGACTAGTAAGAGCGAAGTTGTAACAATCACCGTGCCAGCCCTATCAACCATTGTTTTAAAGGCTAATAAGGCTATTGATAAGACTGATGTGAAAGTCGGAAAGATAACCTCAGAGATGGATTTCCTTACTGGATATTATGAAACAAAGGCATCAGTTACTTCCAAAGATCTCTTGAAGGTTACTTTCTACTGCAGAACCTCGGCTGATCAACCATGGCATTCATTGGGCACAGATACAAATGCGCCTTACAGTGTTTATATTGACCCGTTAGAGTTTGCAAACCAAAAGTTAGAACTTCGTGCAGAGGTCATTAATTCGAAGGGGAAACAGTATGAGCTACCGTATACAAGCGTCGCCATCCCCGCACCATGACGGTAGTGACTTATACGTAAGTAATGCAGCACCAGAAGTTGGTGAAAGCGTAACCCTGCGCGTGCGCGTCCCTAATAGTTACACCTTTGCAAAGGCCTTAGTGCGCCTTTATCACGATGGTGAACCTCGTACCTTTGAACTGAAGAAGAAGAAAAGCAATAATCATGAATCTTGGTGGGAAGTTTCTGTAGTAGTTCTCAATAAATCAATGTCCTACCGCTTTGCATTCATTGATACGGGTAAGTACAACTGGCTCAATGCCGCTGGACTCTTTGATTATGACGTTCATTCAAATAATGACTTTCAGATTGTGGCTACACCTGCCTACCCACAGTGGATTAAGTCCTCAGTTTTCTATCAAATATTTCCTGATCGCTTTGCTAAATCAGGAGATAAACAAAAACTTCCAGAGTGGGCACACCCCAGGGATTGGAACGAACTTCCAAGAGGGCGCAGCAAATACACGGGAACTGAACTCTATGGCGGTGACCTTAAAGGGGTTCAACAACATTTGGATTACATCAGTGATCTTGGAGTCAATGGAATTTATTTCACTCCATTTTTTGAAGCTCGCTCAAATCACCGCTATGACGCGAGTAGTTTTGAAGATGTAGACCCAGTCCTGGGTGGCAACAAAGCAATGTTTAGTTTGATATCTGCAGCAAAGAAGAGAAAGATCCGATTGTTAGGTGATCTGACTTCTAATCACTGCGGCGCAGGACATCCATGGCTAGCCAAGGCAATCAAGGATAAGAAATCAAAAGAGCGTGGCTATTTCTACTGGGATAAATCGGTTAAGCATGGATATGTGGGCTGGTGGGATTTAGCTTCATTGCCAAAACTTAATTTCAACTCATCTTCACTTCGCAAGGTGATGTATGAAGGTAAAAACTCAATTGTGAAAAAGTGGTTATCTCCTAAGTATGGGATGTCTGGTTGGCGCATTGATGTTGGAAACATGACAGGGCGCTTGGGTGAAGATGATTTACATGATGAAGTAATGCGTGGAATCCGCACAGCTATGGATGAAGTTAAGCCTGATGCATGGTTAGTGGCAGAAAATGGTGACTTCCTAGCAAGTGATCTCAATGGTTTTGGTTGGCACGGTGCGATGAACTACCAGGGCTTTATGCGCCCGCTGTGGAATTGGATTAATCAAAACTCATCAATTGGTGGAGGCTTTCAAGGTCTTCCATTTGAAATGCCTAAAATTAGCGGGAAGTCTTTAGTTGCAAGCATGGTGCAATTTAGTTCTTCGATTCCTTGGAGATCATTAGTTGCCAGCATGGTTCTACTTGATTCACATGACACTGCTCGTATGCGAACTGTTGTTAATGGAGATAAAAATGCACATCTCTCGGCTGTAACAGCAATGCTTACTTATCCTGGTGTTCCTTCCATCTTTGCTGGTGATGAAATTGGATTAGAAGGCTCTTGGGGTGAGGATTCTCGCAGAACAATTAATTGGGAAGATCGCTCGGGCTGGGATCATGAATTCTTAGGCGAAGTGAAGAAGCTAGTTCACTTACGCCGCAACCACGATGGCCTTATAGAAGGAGGCCTACGTTGGGTGGCGGTAGAAGATAACTTCATTTGCTATCTGCGTGAGTCTAAAAAACAATCCGTGCTGGTCTTTATCTCAAGGAAGGCCGTTCGAACAGAGATAGATCTAGCAGATTATGGTTACAAGGTAAGTAAAACTCTCTATGGCCCAGAGGCATCTGGCGGCTCAATCAAAATTGATGCTGAATTTGCAACACAAGGAATCTGGGAAGTTAACAGCTAAGTCGGCCAACGCCGCAGATTTGAATGCGCTTAATCTCTTTCCAACTGGTTAAATCTACCCATGCCAAAAGGGAAAGTATCGATAATCTGGTTTCGACGAGACCTTCGCATTAATGACCACCCTGCGCTATTGGCTGCAATTGAATCATCTGAGAAGGTGATTCCACTTTTCATTCTTGATAAAGCACAGATTCAAGAGGCCGGTGCAAAGTTGTTGGCATATATGGGCCAATCGTTAAAAAGATTAGATGAATCACTTGGTAACAACCTCCACATAATTGAGGGTGATCAAGTAGAAGTTCTTTCTGCTCTCATTAAAAAGTATGAGGTTCAAGAGGTTCACATTTCGGCAGAGTATGAGCGCTATGGCGCAGAGCGTGATGCTCGAGTGGAAGCTGCGGGAATTAAGTTAGTTCGCACAGGTAGTCCATATGCTGTTACACCAGGGCGAGTGCTAAAACCCAGTGATGGAACTCCATACAAGGTTTACACGCCTTTCTACAGAGGATGGCGAACTCATGGTTGGCGCGCACCAGCTGTGACACCAAAGAAAATTAATTGTGTAGAACCAACGGCTGAGTATCGTAATTTTCCAGATTTCAAATTACCTCATGGTGTTGAAATCATCGAGGCCGGGGAAGCGGCAGCGTTAGCTCGGTTTAAAGAGTTCAGCAAAAAAGCTATTGATTCATACGATGAAAATAGAAATCTAGCTGGCATAGATGGAACTTCGAAGATGAGTACATATTTAAAGTTTGGTGAGATACATCCACGAACTCTTCTTCAAAACTTAGGGGAGAGCAAAGCCCACGACACTTTCCGTAAAGAGATTGCATGGCGTGAGTTTTATGCCGATGTTCTCTTTAACAATCCCATGACTGATCGTGAGTACTACGCACCTCGCTTTGCCGACATGCGCTATGACAAGCCTGGTGCACAATTTAAAGCCTGGTGTGAAGGCACAACTGGTTATCCATTTGTTGATGCAGCTATGCGCCAATTAATAAAAGAAGGATGGATGCACAATCGCACTCGTATGGTTGTTGCATCCTTTTTGGTAAAAGATCTGCATTTAGAGTGGCAACTAGGTGAGAGGTTTTTTGCCGAGCATCTTGTTGATTTTGACGTTGCATCAAATGCCCACGGTTGGCAGTGGACTGCAGGTACTGGAACTGATGCATCGCCGTATTACCGAGTCTTTAATCCAATTGAGCAGGGCAAGCGCTTTGATGAAAATGGGGATTACATCCGAAAGTATGTGCCAGAGCTTGCTCATCTATCTGCTGCAGAGATCCATGAACCATGGCTTTACTTGGATGGATACAGCAAGGGCTATCCAGAGCGAATTGTTGATCATGCAATAGAGCGTTTGGAATCACTTGCCCGTCTGCAAGAGATTAAAGCCGACAAACCCCTAGACCCTCGCGCTTAGCTCGATACATCGCATCATCTGCTCTACGTAATAAATCCGGGGAACCAGTATTTTCTGCCACACCAATGCTCACATCTATGTTGATCTGTTGATTATCAATATCAAAGGGATAGCTCAACGTTGCGCGTAGCGCTAGTGCCACATCCATTGAATGCTCATAAGCACCCTCAATTAACACACCGAATTCATCTCCTCCTAGACGAGCTAATAGCGCACCTGACGGCAGGGCCCGCGCAAAGCGCATCGATACTTGTTGCAGCACTTTGTCACCAGTTGCATGCCCATGCAGATCATTAACTGGTTTAAAACCATCAAGATCGAGCAATAACAGCGAGCCATCTTTACCAACAAAGTTTTCAATCTCGCTAATAAGACGTCTGCGATTAGGCAGGCCTGTTAATTCATCTGTGCGAGCCAAGATTCTTTCATGACCGATATTTCTTGCTTGCTTAAGTGCAATTGTCATACGTATAAATGCCAGCATTAAAGTACTAACAGCTGGAATCAAGATAAAGGTTGGGAAGTACCCAGGCTTGATGGCGATTAATGCTAAAAGTGTGGCACTTAAGAAAACAGAGAGGGCGATGAAGATTGGGTTTACAGATGCCACAGATTCCTCATCTTTGCCAGGGTGCCACGTACTCTCTGCAAGAAGTACTAAACCCAATAACCAACCATCATCGACTATTGAACCAAAAGAATAGATTCCATTGAGATGTTGCCAGAGGAATAGGAAGTCTGTAAAAGTAAAGGCAATAGTGCCAGCACAGACAATCAGAGATCTTTGTGACCAACCATGAGATGCAATTGTCGCCATTGTTAAGGAGATAAGGATTAAGTCACAGACCGGAAAAGTTAGAGCAAAAAGGGCATCACTTAATTTTCCACCAAAGTGAGGTAATACAGGTTTGAGTGCAAAGGTAGTTCCTAGCACTCCAAGACCTAGTCCAACAATGGATGCATCAAAGATCTCTAGGACAGTTGATTTTCTGCTCGAATTTATAAGGCGGGGAAGCGCGATAACGGCGAAAGGATAGAAAAGTAGATAAGCAGTATTTGAAACGAGTGAGCTCATTTCAGGCAAGGAATAGTAGGAAGCTGTACTAGCTAAAACAGATCCAAAAAGCCACAAAGAAATAGCCGTGATGAGTAAAGGCTTCGAGAGTGGATCCGAAATTCTCTGAGCTATGGCAATAACAATGATGGCAAATAAAGGGATTGCGTTATAGAGGTAGAGCTCGACTAGTTTTGACCCGTTAATTGGTGAAAAGTGAGTCATGAAATGCACGAGCAGAAGTATTGGGCCAACTATGCGAAGTACTCGTATAGCCATCTTCTTAATCTAGGTCAGGCAAAAACTGGGATTGAATAGGGAAAGCCCCGTTATTTCTAACGGGGCTTTTACCTACAGTTATTTGGCTTTAGAAGCCCTTTGTACAAATGAGCTGTGCATTTGCCTTTGTGTTATCAACATCGGCCTTGAGCTGTGCTGGCTGAGTTGTAGCAGCTAACTTAGCGGCTTCAAGTTTGCGAATATTGAGAGTAATTTTATTAAGTTGGCTTGTGTATAGACGAACAGCCGATGTCCATGCTGATACTGCAGATGTATAAGCCTTCTTATCTGCATCTGATACCGCTGCGGCAAGTTTTGCCTTAGCTGCCGTTAGACGCAAATTAGTGTCATCCACTTTCTTCTGAGTTTCAGCCTTATTTGCAGTCTCTGTAGTAATTCCAAGTTCAATGACTGGAATCTGAGCAGTGAGATTTGCTGTTAGCCCTACTGAATCCTTTTGTGACTTCACATAAGCGCCAGCAGAATTTAGGCAATCGAGTGAAAGCCATGTCAATTTTGTACTTGTAGACAATGGGTTCTTTGCACACTTGTACTTGCTGCCACTAACTGTCGTAGTTTGATTGAGCTTCTTGCAGGCAACACCATTTGAGATCTTGGCAGCTGCAGTGGCAGGGGTAGCAATCATGACGCCACCGGCGACGATGAGTGCGAGTGTGAGAGAAGCGAATTTACGCATCAGAAAAACCTCCATTGGATATGGGCTAATCGTAGCCAGCCGATACTCAAAAACTCCTGAGAACCCGCCCATGAAGTCAATGAATTCACTGTGAGATTAGTCAGGGATTACTTATTGCGCTGTTTAACGCGAACGTTCATGCCAATCTTTCGAACCAATGAACGTGGAGCATTGCGCATTACAAAGGTGAGGAGTTGGTATTGCCAACCTGGAACGCTTACGGCTTTACCACTAACGGCATCTTTCCAGGCAGTAGCAACGAGTTTGTCAGAGTTAAGCCACATAAAAGCGGGCAGACCTTTCATAGACATGCGCCCACGTTGGTGAAACTCAGTTCTTGTAAAGCCAGGACAAAGCGCACTTACTTTCACATGAGTTGGTGAAAGCTCGGTATGAAGAGATTCAGAAAGAACAGTTAAATAAGACTTTGCAGCACTATATGTTCCACCTGCGATCCATCCGGCAACTGATGAGACGTTAATGATGACGCCCTTATTGCGCTCTTTCATCCCAGGTAGTGCCACGTGCATCAATCGCATGGGGGTTCGCACGAGGACATCAAGTAATTGTTGTTCAGCATCTAACTGACTCATCGTAAAAGCTTTATTGATTCCAAAACCAGCATTATTGATTAATACATCTATTTGATTACTTGCAATGAAATCCTCAATAGTTTTACATCCAGCATCAGTTGCTAGATCTGCTTGAATGACTGTGGTTGCAATCCCAAATGTGGCCTCAAGAGCTTTTGCTCGCTCTTGGAGTCTAGGTAAATCTCGGGCAACTAAAACTATGTTGTAACCATTTTGTGCCAGCAATCGCGTGAAACTCTCACCGATTCCAACCGTTGCACCTGTAACCAAAGCCCATGATTGCATGTAAATCTC
>JBDLTD010000030.1:0-8534 GCA_039799185.1 Actinomycetota bacterium
TCGCATTTACGGGATCCACTGAAGTTGGAAAAATCATTGCCCGCGCAGTTGCTCCAACAAATAAGAGTGTGACATTGGAACTTGGCGGTAAAGCTGCAAATATCATCTTTGAAGATGCCGCGATTGATGAAAGTGTTGAAGGCATTGTTAATGGAATTTTCTTTAACCAAGGCCATGTCTGCTGTGCTGGTTCACGCTTAATCCTGCAAGAGAGCATTGCTGATGAAGTACTAGAAAAGCTTAAAAATAGAATGGCCAAGATCCGTGTGGGCGATCCAATGGATAAGAACACTGATTTAGGAGCCATTAATAGCAAGGAACAATTGTTAAAGATTCGTGAACTTACTGCTGTCGGGGATTCTGAAGGCGCGCAGCGTTGGAGTGCGCCATGTGATCTGCCTGGCAAGGGTTTCTGGTTCGCGCCAACAATCTTTACAGGTGTAACTCAAGCCCACCGCATTGCCCGCGAAGAAATCTTCGGCCCAGTACTTTCAGTATTAACTTTTAGAACACCTCAGGAAGCTATAGATAAAGCCAATAACACTCCTTTCGGCCTCTCTGCCGGCATCTGGAGTGAAAAGGGATCCAAGGTTTTATGGGCATCTCAACAACTTCGCGCAGGTGTCATCTGGGCTAACACATTCAATAAATTTGATCCGACTTCACCATTTGGTGGATATAAAGAATCCGGTTGGGGTCGTGAAGGCGGACGACATGGCTTGTCTGCATATTTGAAGGGAGTCTCACATGAGTAATCGCATTGATGTGAAAAAGACATACAAGCTATTTATTAATGGCGCGTTCCCACGTACTGAGTCTGGGCGCACATATGAAGTTAAGAATGCAAAGGGTGTCTTTATTGCAAACCCATGCTTAGCATCCCGTAAAGATTTGAAAGATGCCGTTGTTGCAGCCCGCGCTGCCCAACATGGATGGAACAAAGCAACTGCTTATAACAAGGGACAAATTCTCTACCGACTTGCAGAAATGCTTGAAGGTCGTCGTGCTCAGTTCGTGGATGAGATCGTCACAGTCACTGGTGTATCAAAAGCCAAAGCTGAAAAAGAAGTAACAGATTGCGTTGACCGCCTTGTTTGGTATGCGGGCTGGAGTGACAAGATTTTCTCACTTTCGGGAGCTCTCAACCCTGTAGCTGGTCCTTATTACAACTTCACAATCCCTGAAAGCATGGGAGTAATTGCAGCCATTGCTCCAGAGACGCCCTCCCTGCTTGGCCTCATTGATTCAATTGCACCCATCATTGTTGGTGGTAACACCGTCATTGTTCTAGCAAGTACTAAAGCGCCTTTATCCGCCATGAGCTTTGCTGAAGTAATTGCCACAAGTGATGTTCCAGCTGGAGTAATTAATATTTTGACTGGAAAGAAAGATGAAATCACTCCCTGGATGGCTTCACATATGGATATTGATGGCTTAGATATCTCAGGCTTAGGTGGGAAAAAGCATGCAGAAGTTAAATCTGCAGGAGCTGAAAACCTAAAGAGAATCTATAGCTTTAAGAGCGCTGATCCTGGGCGCATTCTTGCTTTCATGGAAAACAAGACTGTCTGGCATCCAATAGGGCTATAGCCAGCCTTTATCAATGGTTTTAAACCATAACTGTTCTACTGCCTCAACATCTAAATCAAGAACCACGCGCACTGAAGCAGAGTCAGTTAAATCATTTGGCTCTATTGACTTCAAAAATGGTGCTCTGCGATCACAAATAGTTTGACCACGCGCAGGTCCTTGTGATGTATCAACCACGACATCAAAGACTTCAGTTGTAAATAACTCTGGATGTATTACACACGCTACTGCGCCGTAATCCCCCAAAGTAATAGGTGAAACGTGCAAGCGCTCAATAAATGCCTGGATAAGCGTTGCAGCAAACTGTGGAGCGGGATCTGATGACTTGAGTAGCTTTGCTGCATTCTCACTTGTTGCACCTGGGCGCATGAAGACATCTAATCCATACATTGTTATTGGAACTCCACTTTGGAAAACAATTGCCGCTGCTTCTGGATCGTGCCAAACATTAAACTCAGCTGCAGCTGTTGCATTACCGGCAGATGCTGATCCGCCCATCAAAACGATTCTGTGCAATTTCTTCGCAGTCTCAGGAAATGCGCGCAAAAATAAAGCAATATTTGTAAGTGGAGCGATTGGCACAAGTGTTACTGGCTCCTTTGATTCTTCAATTAAATCGCGAAGGAGTTCAATAGCAGAGCGAGAATCAACCTTTCGATGAGATGGAGCAATGCCAAGATCACCCATTCCATCTGCGCCATGCACATACTCGGCATACTCAGACTTACCGAGTAGTGGACGAACTGCGCCTCTAGCTACTGGAATATCTCCAGCACCTGCTGCATCTAAAACCTTCAAAGTATTAGCAATTACCTGATCAACATTGGTGTTCCCATCAACGCAGGTAACTCCTAGTAAGTTGATGGCTGGATGCATTGCGGCAAAAAGGACTGCAAAGGCATCATCAACGCCGGTATCAACATCAAGAATGATTGAAGTTTTTTCCATAAGCGATAGCCTAGCGGTATGAGCAAAGCAGTTATAGCTGTAGTTGGCAGTGCAATGATTGATTTAACTGCCTATGCCAAAGTTATTCCTGCTCCTGGGCAAACCTTGGAAGGCGATCTATTTACCACCGGTTTTGGCGGTAAAGGAGCTAACCAGGCCGTTATTGCCGCACATTGCGGAGCCCAAGTTCACTTTGTTGGAAAGTTAGGAAAAGACTTATTCGGTGATTCGATAGCTGAAAACTTCAAGAAGCTAAGTATCGGTTCCGAATTTTTAGAACGCAGTGACACCCCAAACGGTGTTGCGCATATTTGGGTCGATGCCAATGGTGAAAATAGAATCGTAATTATTCCTGGAGCAAATCATGAGATTGAATTGAAAAAGGCTGTTCAAGCTATTGATTCCATTCCAGAGCTTGCAGTTGTTGTTGCACAATGTGAAATCAAGCAGCAAGTAACTCTGGCGGCATTTAGTGCAGCTAAAGCGCGAGGGTGTGTGACTATTCTCAATCCAGCGCCATATCAACCTCTGAGTAAAGAACTTCTAGAAGTAACGGACTGGATCATTCCTAATGAGACTGAGTTCAAAGAACTTCATGGTCAAGCACCTACTAGTGATGAAGTCTTAATGGGATTTAGACCAGGTAAGAATTCCATAGTTACTTTGGGATCAGAAGGCGCTGTGTTGATTACCTCCGGTGGCAATCTCATTAGAGTGGGTGCGCCGAAAGTAAATGCTGTGGATACAACCGGTGCTGGTGATGCCTTCGTTGGAACCTTTGCTTTTGCTCTAGCTAGTGGAAAGAGCCCAGAAGATGCGATGAATTTAGGAGTTAAAGTTGCATCGATGAGTGTCACACGCAAAGGTGCCCAATCCTCATATCCTTCTCAAGCAGAGATAGAAACGCTTTCATAACCTCGTAATACAAAAGTAGGTCTGCGCACTGGAGTACCAGCTAACTGCATATTTGGATATTTCTCCCACAGAGCTGGTAGTGAAACGCCCATTTCTAAGCGGGCAAGAGGTGCGCCTAAACAGAAGTGAATGCCTGCTCCAAAACCAATGTGCGGATTGGGATCGCGAGTTAAATCCATTTCATCTGCCTTTTCAAAGACTGAGGAATCACGATTAGCAGAGCCAATCAGGGCTGCAATCTTCTGGCCCTTCTCTATTTTCACGCCGCCAAGCTCGGTATCAACGGTTGCTGTGCGCTCAAATAAATGAAGTGGGGCATCAAAACGCATGAATTCTTCCAAAGCCGTCTCTGTAATTGCACGTGAGTTTTTGCGCAGTAGTTCTGCTTGGTCAGGGCGCTCCAGGGCTGCAACCATTCCATTTCCAAATGCATTCACACTTGCCTCATGACCTGCGTTAAGTAAGAGAACGCATGTTGCAACTAATTCATGGGAGTTCAACTTTTCGCCATTTTCTTCAACCATAGCTAAATCAGTAATGAGATCTTGCCCTGGATTTGTTTTACGGTGTTCAGCCAAATTGCGAACATACTCAGCAAATTCGCCCGCTGCCTTCTTAGCTTCGATTTGGTATTGCTCTGAGGGATTGACTTCATACATCTTCACAATTGATTGGGACCATGGACGCAATAAGTGTTCTTCAGATTCTGGAAAGCCCAACAAATCAGCAATGATTTTTACCGGTAGAGGTTCTGCGTAATCAGCGATTAAATCAAAGTTCTCCCCTGATTTAACTTTCTCATCGATTGCATCCAAAAGCTGTTGCGTGATCCGCTCTACGGCAGGTCGCATTCCTTCAATCTTATTTCGATTAAATGCCTTTGCAACTAATGAACGCAACCGTGTGTGCTTAGGTGGTTCGCTATCTAGAATTGAATCTGAGTGCAGCCAGTTAAAAGTTTCCCACTCAAATTCTGGCGACTTATCTGTGAAAATACGACCTAATGACTTATTTCTAAAGACATCATTTGCATCACCGTGGCGTGCTGCAAGAAATATCTGCATCCCCTCATGCCAGACGGGTTTGCCAATCTCACGAAGAGCCTTTAACTGCTCGTATGGGTCGGCGACAAAAGTAGGGTTATTAAAATCAATCATTACTCAGCAGAGATTTTCGCATAGCCAGGCTTGATAACACCATCAATAATCTTTAAACGCTCTGGATATGGAATAAACGCGCTCTTCATCGCATTAATTGTGATGCGCTGAAGCTCTGCAAAATCCCAGCCAAATGCCTTAACTGCCTCTTCCATCTCAAATGACATTGAAGTCTGGCTCATCAAACGGTTATCAGTGTTGAGAGTGACCCTAAAGCGCAAGCGGGCCAAGGCTCCGATGGGATGCTCGGCATAACTCTTTGCTGCCCCTGTTTGAAGATTAGAAGTCGGACATAGCTCTAGTGGAATTCTGCGATCTCTAACATAGGAAGCAAGTTGTCCTAGCTTTGGTTCTGGGCCTGAGAAATCAATGTCATCGATGATTCGAACTCCATGACCTAAGCGCTCAGCACCACAAAGTTGAATTGCTTCCCAAATAGAAGGTAGTCCGTATGCCTCACCAGCATGAATGGTGAAGTGAGCATCCTCTTTACGCAAATAATCAAATGTATCTTTCTGATCACTTGGTGGGAATCCATCTTCAGGGCCTGCAATATCAAAACCAACAACACCTTTGTCGCGATACTTCACTACCAATTCAGCAACCTCTTGTGAAAGTTTGTTTTGGCGCATTCCGCAGAGCAATGAAAAGACATGAATCTCATGACCTTCAGCTTTAGCCTCTGCCATGCCTTGCTTATAACCTTCAATTGTTGCATCAACAACATCGGCCATTGATAAGCCTTTTTCTGTGAAGAGCTCAGGTGCGCCGCGAACTTCAGCATAGACAACACCATCTCGCGCCAAATCTAATGCGCACTCACGTGCAACTCGAATAATGTCTTCACGTCGTTGCATGACTGCGATTGTGTGAGAAAAAGTCTCTAAGTAGCGAACTAAAGATCCTGAATCACATGATTCACGGAACCATGTTGCAAGCTCGAGAGCGTCATGGGTTGGAAGTGCGGTGTAACCAATTTCGCCTGCGATATCAATAATTGTTTGTGGTCGTAGTCCGCCATCAAGGTGATCATGTAAAAGTACTTTTGGAACACGCTTAATCTGGGCTGGTGAGGGCTTACTTGCAAGGCTCAACTGAAGGCTCTCAATCCGTAATTCGTTCGACTACTAGTGGCAATCTATCTATTTTTCCATCCTTTGGTAAATCGCCAATAGTTACTGAATTAGTGAGCGATTCCTGCGCACGGGCAAAGGCTGCTGGAGTATCGGTATGTAATGTGTAGAGCGCAGCTCCAGCGGCAACAACATCTCCAGGTTTAGCGTGAATTTCAATTCCAGCCCCCGCCTGAACTGCCTCGCCTTGGCGTGAACGACCTGCCCCTAAACGCCAAGCAGCCAATCCCACCTTCATTGCATCCATTGAAAGAATCGTTCCACTCGATGGCGCTGTAATAACTAAATTCTCTTTTGCAGTTGGAAGTTTTGCATCAGGATCTCCGCCTTGGGCACTAATCATCTGGCGCCAAACATCCATTGCTTTTCCATTTTTTAACATATCAGCTGGGTCAATGTTAGTAATACCAACAGTTTCTAACATCTCGCGCGCAAGCAGAACGGTGAGTTCGACAATATCTGAAGGTCCACCGCCGGCCAAAACTTCTACTGATTCTCGTACCTCTAAAGCATTACCTGCAGTTAAGCCCAATGGAATATCCATTGCAGTAACTAGTGCAATGGTTTTAACTCCAGCACGTTTTCCAAGCCCCACCATTACATGTGCCAGCTCTTTTGCCTTTTCGGGATCACTCATGAATGCACCAGCACCAGTCTTAACATCTAGAACTAATGCACTTGTTCCTTCAGCAATCTTCTTACTCATAATCGATGATGCAATCAGGGGAATAGCTTCCACTGTCGCAGTCACATCGCGCAAGGCATAGAGTTTCTTATCCGCTGGGGCTAATCCCGCTCCAGCTGCACAAATTACTGCGCCGCAATCTTGTAAAACTTTAAGCATCTCTTCATTTGATAGCGATGCACGCCAACCAGGAATTGATTCCAACTTATCTAAGGTTCCACCAGTATGGCCAAGACCTCGACCAGAGAGCTGTGGAACGGCAGCACCGCACGCTGCAACTAAGGGCGCAAGCGGCAAAGTGATCTTGTCTCCCACTCCACCTGTTGAATGCTTATCAACTGTTGGTCGTGTTAGCGCTGACCAATTCATGCGCTCACCACTATTGATCATTGCATCAGTCCATCGAGAAATTTCTCGAGATTCCATACCATTGAGCAAGATGGCCATTAAGAGTGCAGACATTTGTTCATCAGCTACTGCGCCGCGTGTATAAGCGTCAATCACCCAGTCGATTTGTGGATCAGTTAATGAATGTCGATCACGTTTTGCAGCGATTACTTCAGCTGCTGAGAAAGCCTCAACCTGCGACATTTAGCGCTCGTTGCGGTCTAAATCATCAGGACCAAAAGCCCAAGGCAACATAGCTGCCATTGTCTGTGGCCCATCATCTGTCATTAAAAGCGCATTAGATCCGCCATGCTCAAATAGAAGTTGGCGGCATCGTCCACATGGTGCCAAGTGATTTCCCTGTCCATCAACACATGAGATTGCAACTAATCGACCGCCACCTGTTGCGATGAGGTTTGACACTAATCCGCACTCTGCACAAAGTCCTAAACCGTAACTGGCATTTTCAACGTTACATCCAGAGACAATTCGACCATCATCAACCAGGGCAGCCACACCTACTGGAAATTTTGAATAAGGTGCATAAGCAGTTTTCATTGCTGCGACTGCAGCGGTGTGCAGCGCATCCCAATCTATAGCGCTCATCGCAATCCTCCGCGACGGTATGGAATGCCGTCAGCTGCTGGCATTCGTAAGCGCTGGGATGCAAGGGACATAACAAGAAGCGTCGCAATGTATGGAGTCATTGTTACTAACTGTCCTGGTAGAACATCGACTGCCAAGTAGAACCACATAAAGCCCACTGACATAACTCCACTTATTGATGCAGATAAATATTTGCCTTTGCGAACATCGCGATAAACGAGGTAGGCAAGAATGACAACAATCAAAAGAATTAGAGCGTGGATCGCAGCTGAATCACGTAATTGCAGCGCATCGGCGAAACCAAACAAACCAGCACCCATAAGAATTCCAGCTGGACGATAATTTCCAAAGAGTAGGGCAGCAAGACCAATATAGCCGCGTCCAGCAACTTGGTTTTCTTGGTAGTGGTTCGCTGCAACAATTGCTAAGAATCCACCACCTAATCCAGCTAAACCGCCTGAGATTAAAACACCTGAATACTTCATAAAGTAAACATTCACGCCCAGCGACTCAGCAGCAATTGGTGCCTCTCCAGCACTGCGTAATCGGAGTCCAAAAGATGTTTTCCAAAGAATAAAGAATGAGATTGGAACAATTGCTACGGCAATAACAGTTACATATGACAGATCTCCAGTTAAGCCGCGGATAATTGAAGCGACGTCAGAGATGAAAAACCAGTGTTTTTCAGCGATCGGAGTCAAAATATCTGGACTCTTCCAACCAAAGTATGTTCCACCTGAAAGCACAGGTAAGGCATTGTTTGAAATTGGGCCTATGTCTGGTGATTGAGATGGACCTGGCCATGATCCACCTTGGTACAAAATTGTTGAAAGATATCGAACTAATCCAGCGGCAATGATGTTGATGGCAACACCAGAAACTACATGATCCACACCAAAAGTAATTGTTGCTATTGCGTGCACAAGAGCACCGACTGCGCCAAAGAAGATTGCAGCTGCTAAACCAAGCCACGGTCCATGCTTTGAACCAATAAAGCCGCCAGCCCATGCGCCAAGAATCATCATGCCCTCAAGGCCGATGTTTACAACACCGGAACGCTCAGAAAATAAGCCACCCAGTCCTGCTAAAACAATTGGAACCGAGAGTAGAAGA
>JBDLTD010000031.1:0-8331 GCA_039799185.1 Actinomycetota bacterium
CAAACAATTGTGGGAGCAGCAAAGCTGCTTGATGAATCAGGAAAGAGTGCAACAACTCTTCGTGAAAATGTCACAAGTCCAAATGGCACAACTGCTGCAGCTCTTGCCTCTTTTGAATCACATCAACTGGGTGATGTAGTTGCCCAAGCTATGAAAGCCGCGCGCGATCGCTCGCAGGAATTAGCGTGAAACGCTTACTTTCCTTAGTTGTAATTTCCTCTCTTTTCTTAACACCACTAGCGAATGCTGCACCTAAAAAACCTGTAGTTAAATCTTTGAAATTACTTACTGTAGTCAGTTCTGTTGATGAGTTTGCTGGCTTAGTTACATCGGATAAAACCATCATTGTTTATGGAAATAAAGGTGAAAGATCTTTTGCTAAAGCCTTAGATGTAATGGGTAAAGAGCTTTGGAATATCGAGCTAGATAAGGCTTCGCCTTCAGTTGCAACAGCAGCAACAGTTGATAGCAGCGGAGTTATTTGGTTAGCAGGCTCAACTTCCCTAGCGCGAGCAACTCCTGCACCTTCTCCATCAGTATCTGCGCTAAATCCAGATAAAACTATTCCGATCACCGATATTTTTAGCGCTGACTTAGATGCTTTTTCTCTATGGTCACTTAATCCCACAACACAAACATTGGCTCAATTCACATTACAACTGAGTTCACCAGTTTTGATTAATGCAATTGCGGTAGATAAAAATGGAATTACAGCAGTTGGAAGCTCAGGCACAATAATCAACGCTGATCTAGCAGGAAAGATTGCTAAGCCAATTACCGTAGGCACAGAATTAACTACCTTTGAAGCTGTAGTAAAAAACGCCGATGGGTCTATGACAGTTGTTGGTTCAAGCGGTGAAACTTTAGCTGGCAAGAAACTGGCCGGAAAAGTTGATGGAGTTATCATTAAAGTTTCTAAAGTGGGCAAACTACTTACAGTTGTGCGCAGCAGTGCACCTAAAGCTTCTAGAAACTGGTTAAGTGCGACTAACTCACTTTTACTTGGGGGAGAAGTTGTAACAGGAGCAAAATTAGAAAGTGCGATAACAAAGTTTTCAAATGCTTACGTTCCATCGTGGACATATAGATTTGCATCTACTGGCAAAGTTTTTACAGCAAGTTCAACGTATGCGTTATTCCAATCAAAGGGTGCAATTACTCAACTAGCTAATTGGGCACCTAAGAGTGCACAAGGCTTACTTCTAAGCTTTGATGCCAAAGGTGTCATTACTGCCGGCTACAGCGCCCCTATCGAGCAAAAAGATGTACTGGGACTCTATGTTTCCAAGGATTTAGGGCTTTTGTGCATCACTTCGAGCGCAGATACCGTTTCGATTTTTACCCTCAACTAGAGGTAACCTAATTCCCTAAGCACTAACTATCTAGAGATGAGAGCGTGACATATGGGTTCCGTAATTAAAAAGCGACGCAAGCGCATGGCGAAGAAGAAGCATAAGAAACTTCTCAAGAAGACTCGCATTCAGCGCCGTAACGCTAAATAGTAATTACGGTTTTAGTAAGGCCAGCTTTCCATTAACCGTGGCAAGCACATACTTAATTTTGTTAACGATCACCCAGGTGCTCTGAGTAGGTTCAGAGCCTTGGGTGCTTCTAATTAAGCTGATAGCAGCTTGACCCTGATCTTTCTTGGTTGTATCAACAGCACATAGTCGCTCTTGGCAGTTAAAGAGAATTGTTTTTCCATCAGTAGATAGATACTCACCCGGAGTTCCAAAGTTTTCAGTTGTGATCCTTGAAATCTCAAGTGGCTTACTGAGCAGCGCCCAGCGCAACTGGTTTGGCTTTGGGAAGGTGGCCATTGAAGTAGCCAACCAAGTAATAAATACATCGTTATTTACCCTAGTCATCGCAACGTCATAGCCAAACACCGATGCATCATCAGTTGAGACATCAAGAGTTTGATAACTCCATGTATTTGCATCACTTCCAGTTCGAGTTGCCACACGGATAGCCCCAGAAGTTATCTCCTTCTTTTGATTCATAGTAACTACAGAATCATAAGCAACATAAGTCTTAACCCCATCAAAAATAGCTTGTAGATGGAAACCAACGTCACCAGTTGAGCGGCCATCAGTTTTACGATCTCCATCAATCATTTCATAAGTCCAGCCTGGTGCTTTAGTTTTTACTGCACCCAATAAAACACCTTGGCTTTCATCACGATAGAAAACTTGAATAGCTGAGGCTGTTGCAACACAAGCATTTGAAACACTCACATCACTTGATGTACGAACGCGAATAGAGTCGGAATAGTCATTAACTGATGGTCCATCACCATCGACCACATTAAAGATAAAGCTCTTGCCGTTATAGGCGGCATAGCGCAGATCTTTATCTGTTGAGTCACTATAGAAAAGGTGCAATGTCTGCTTTTTTCCACTTCCATTAACACACATTGAGATCTGTCCAGCAATTGGGTTAGAAGTTCGCCCGCTTGTCCCACCGGCTCCATCTACAGTGACTTTCTTCCACGTTTTGCCATCGAATGTAGCAAGCTTTAAATCACCACTCTTAGTGTCGGTGTATGCAACCGTTGGTTGGCCATTAAAGGTCGTACTTGAAACTGATTTACCATCGGCAGTTGAATCTAAAACTGAGCTCTTCCAGCCCGCTTGTGGAGTAACTGCCTTACTTGTTGCTGGCGCCGAGAGTCCTAATGAGTTCTTTGCAACAACAGAAAATGTGTAGGAGACACCATTCTTTAATCCAGCAATTATCACTGGGCTAGAAAGAGCCTTCTTTTCAACTCCAGTTTTTAGATTCTTAACAATATATTCACTTACTTGGGCAGTACGGATATTTACAGGCGGATCAAATGAAACAAGCACTGAAGAGTCACCAATAAATGCTTGAACATTGCGCGGTGATTCAGGTAAACCGGTAGCAATACCTGCTGGTGGCTTATTGCGCATATCTTCCATCATCGCTAACAACAAAGGTCCTGGTTCTTTAAAGATCTCACCCGGATCCAAATTAGGTGTCATTACTGAATCCAAACCAGTCTTTGAAAATGTTGCTTCATCCAAGTGACTAGTAGAGGAACCTGATTGATATCGTGATGGTGTGTATAACTTTGGCTTCACACCACCATTAGCTTTAATCCCAAGGGGTCCAGACCACACAAGTGAAGATGTAAGTGCATTACCAAGTTCAAGTGACGGTGATGGTAAATCTGCAAGGCGGCGACCATCTGAGGTTTGTGCGTATGCATCAAATGGAGTTGGTTGATCTAAGCTGGCAATACCGTAGTAAGAGTCATATGCATCATTTGATAAGAAACCTAGACCATGCGCAATTTCGTGCAAGAAGACTGACTCTAAGTCATATTCATTAGCGCCTGGCATTCCATCTCCACGAGTATTCCAAGCAGCGCTTGAATTAACTTGAATAATCATTTCAGGATTAGCTTTATCTAGATCCTTACCTGAAAGTGCGTTTGCAAAGGCTGAGGTGTACCAAAGTGATGGATCAGGTGCACCAGCAAAACCTGAGTAGAAATTTGTTGGGCGCGCACTTCCTAAAATTCCCCAGGAGCTAGAACGTCCCCACGATGCATCAACATTGATAGTGACAGTGGATGAAAAGTTGGCAGCCCAAACTTCTACAGCTGCCTGAACTTCTTTTTTAGCCCAGTCAGGGAAATTGTTGTATTTAACTTCAATCTTGGATTTAGCTTGCAGATTTTTAACTGGAGCACGTTGCTCAGGTTTTTTATCTGTTGCAGTGCCAGCATAGATATGACCCCATTGTGTTGCGGGAATAACTTCATAGAGAGCTTCTGCCGATGGCGCAGAAAAAATCGAAGTAAGAAGGGCAAGGGCAACAACGCTGGCCCGCGCCTTCTTCAAGAGGATTTTTCGCACAGGGGCACACTATCAAGGTGAGATGATTGCCTCATAGCCCGGGGGTTGGATTAAGCAACTCTCTAAGGAAACTGACAGGAAAGGCAAGCGAAATGACAGTGATAACCGTATTCACAAGACATGGTTGTCATTTGTGTGATGTTGCAGTAGATGTACTTGAAGGAATGCGAAATGAACTTAATTTTGAAATAGAAAAGATTTATATTGAAGCAAATGCGGAGTTAGAAAAGCTTTATGGTGAACAAGTCCCAGTAATTCACATAGATGGTGTTCATCATGATTTCTTTAGAGTTGATCCTGAACGCTTTAAATCTTCCCTTGAAAAACATCGTCAGCGTCAATAATTTTATAAGAGTAACCCTGCTCAGCTAGAAAGCGTTGACGGTTCTGAGCAAAGTCTTGATCAATAGTGTCTCTAGAAACAACTGAATAAAACGTTGCTGTGCGCCCATCTGACTTTGGTCGCAGAATACGTCCCAAACGTTGTGCTTCTTCTTGACGACTTCCAAAAGCACCGCTGACCTGAATAGCGATAGTCGCATCAGGCAAATCAATTGAAAAGTTCGCAACCTTTGAAACAACAAGAGTTGTTATCTCGCCAGATCTAAACTTGTTAAACAGGATTTCGCGTTCTTTAACAGGCGTTTCACCTTTAATGACTGGCACACCTAGAACTTCAGATAGTTCATCTAATTGATCAATGTATTGACCAATCACCAATATCTGCTCACCTTGGTGTTTCTTAACAAGTGCCTCAACAACATCACGCTTTGTGCGAGTAGTTGCGCAATAGCGGTAGCGATTTTCAACTTCAGCAGTCGCATAGGTCAAACGCTCGGTTTCTGTCAGATTTACTCTTACTTCAATGCACTCGGCAGGTGCGATATATCCCTGGGATTCAATTTCTTTCCAAGGAACATCAAAGCGCTTAGGACCAATGAGTGAGAAAACCTCACCTTCCATTCCATCTTCGCGCACCAGCGTGGCAGTTAAACCTAAGCGGCGGCGAGACTGGATATCTGCAGTGAAGCGAAAGATAGGAGCTGGAAGTAAGTGAACTTCATCGTAAATAATTAAGCCCCAGTCATATGAATCAAAGAGATCAAGGTGGGCATAAACACCGTTCTTTTTCTTTGTCATTACTTGATAGGTAGCAATAGTTACAGGGCGAATCTCTTTCTTAGCTCCTGAATATTCGCCAATTTCATCTTCATTCAGTGATGTTCTCTTCAATAACTCTTCGCGCCATTGTCTTGCAGCAACAGTATTAGTTACCAAAATTAATGTTGTGGCCTTGGCATGTGCCATAGCTGCAGCGCCAACGATTGTCTTTCCAGCACCGCAGGGCAAAACGACCACACCAGAACCACCATGCCAAAATCCTTCAGCTGCTAACTCTTGGTAAGGACGAATCTTCCAATCATCTTGCTTGAGTGCAATTTCATGTGCTTGTCCATCAACATAGCCGGCAAAATCCTCTGCTGGCCAACCTAGACGAAGTAAAGATTGCTTAATCTGACCGCGCTGACTTGGCAACACTGCAATAGTTTCTTTATCGATGCGAGCACCTAGTAAGGGTTGAATCTTTTTGGCTCGAATTACTTCTTCCAAAACCGCTGAATCTGTCGTAACAAGTATTAATCCGTGGACAGGATCTGCTTCAAGACGCAGGCGTCCGTAACGAGACATCGTTTCTGCTACGTCAATTAAAATTGAGTGCGGCACGGCATAGCGTGAATATTTAATTAACGTGTCAATTACTTGCTCAGCATCATGGCCGGCAGCACGTGCATTCCACAAACCAAGTGGTGTTAGGCGATAAGTGTGAATATGTTCAGGAGAGCGCTCTAATTCTGCGAAAGGTGCAATTGCACGTCGGCACTCTGTAGAAAGCGGATGATCGATATCTAACAGCAGCGTTTTATCGCTTTGGACGATTAACGGGCCATCAGTCATTTAATAAATCCTTAATTAATGCATTCAAGAACGTGCTTCGAATCTCAAGAGTGCTGATATCAACCCATTCATGGGCAGCATGGGCGCCATCACCAATTGCGCCAAGCCCATCTAGAACTTGAGCGCCAGCTGCTGCTGCGAAATTGCCATCACTTGCACCGCCAACTGAAGCGTGACCTAGGTGAGGCATTCCTAACTCTTTAGCAACTTTCTCTGCACGCTCATAGAGGGCCATAGTTGAAGAAGTTTCAAGGGGCGGGCGGTTAAAGCCACCAGTGATTTCATAACGCGCATCAGCGTTCACTGCCTTTAAATTTCTGATTGCTGCATCTACGCGCTTTAGATCATCCATTGAATATGAGCGAATATCAATATCAAGTACAGCTAAATCTGGAACTGTGTTTGTTGTGTTACCAGCACGCAACATTGTTGGAACCACAGTGGTTCCATGTTCCTTATTTTCTAAGCCAGCAACTGCAATGATTGCGTGGGCAATCTCAACCGTTGAATTAATACCTTTTTCTGGTTCAAGACCTGCATGGGATGCCTTGCCGTGAATTTTAATTTGATACATCGCTGTGCCCTTGCGGCCAGTCTTAACCATTCCGTTAAGTGATGCCTCTAAAACTAAAACTGCTTTAGCTTGAGAAGAGATCTGCTTAATAAATTCTTTACTTGTTGCACTACCTGTTTCTTCATCTGTTGTTGCAACTAATGCCACAGAACCGGTAATGCCCTCCATCGCATAAAGAGCTTGAATGAATCCAGCTTTCATGTCGAAAATTCCAGGACCTGTTGCTTTTGTTCCTTCAACTTTCCATAGCGGTGTGAAAGAACCTTTTGGCCAGACCGTATCTAAATGAGCCAGCACAACAACTTCAGGATTACTTGCGCCCCACCAAAAAACTGGACGGCCATTGACATCACGAATTTCTGCAGGAGTTCCAAGAACTTTTGTTGCGATCTCACTTGCTAGTTTGATTACGTCTTGGCATGCCTGAAGATCTTCAGTTGGAGATTCCAACTTAACTAGAGCTTCAAGGGCGGCCAACATGGGTTAATCCTATAGTGGCGCAACGCCGGTGATGCGGGGAATTCTGAAGGACTGGACTTCACCGGTTGCATGGTCGCGAGCAATCACAGCACCAGCGCTGACTCGTATTGGATCGATGATGCGGTGGGTGACTGCGCCATTGTTATCGGCATATCCAATAGAAAGTGATTTTTCCTCCAGGATGTATTTATTCACTAAATCCATAGTTTCATTTGCGGTAGTGCGAGGAAGGGCGCCCAAAGCTTCATTAGCTGCTTGGCGCAAATGAGTTTGCTTGTGAGTAGATTTTTCACCAGTGCGTATTGCTCGAATTGCTGCGTTCAAATTCTCTTGGGTTGGTATTTCAATTTCACCAATGACTCGAGGAGGTCGAGGTTTAGTTAATGCACGATTTGATCGTGGACCAGTGAGCATAATTCCTGTTGCTGATTCACCCGCAGGAAGATACCCAGCTTCACGCAAAATACGCATAGTGTCTGTTGCATCATGATCACAGATAACAACTTCAGGTGCAATGCGACGCAGCTCAAGAATCTCTAATCTCTTATCATTCATGATCTGAGAGATTAGTGCTGTGTCCTCACAGCGAATAAATGCAGATGTATTTCCAACACGTAACTTGCCATGCTTTTTAGAAACATCTGCAATCAAATACTCCAAAGGTTGAGGCATTGGAGTTTTAGAAGTTTTAGTTAAAAATACTTTGATTTCATCTCCAGTTTTGCCATGATCGAGTGCACGGCGAATCGTTGCTTCACTGAAGCGATAAACAGTTGCACCGCCGCGACTTTCAATATCGGCCATCATGGCCAGTTGCTGTGAAATTTCATGTTCTAGTGGCCCTGGTGCAATTGCGGTGTTATCGCTCTGAATCAAAATGTGGTCAACGGTTTTAGGAAGATCTTCATTAATGATTGCTAAATCTTCCCCGCTCAAAAACTCAACGCCATATTTAGATATTGCGCCTTGCCCGGTAATACCAAGCCATTCGGCTTCACGCAGAGTCCAGCTGGCTAACTCTTCTTGCAGAGAAGAATTGCGGCGTACGGGTGCCCGCCAAGCGATTACTTCATTAAAAGAAGCAAGTTCAGGTGCGATACCTTGATTCTCATTAAGAATAGAGAGTGTTAAGGCACGCACTTTTGATGCATTCACGCGGTCTAGTTCAGGACCAAGGGCTGCAACGTTCTTAGATTCGGCGCGACCAACTAATCCGCTCACACGAGAAGTTATAAGCCATTGAGATGCAAGAACTTGCCAACGATCTGCCGGAGTTTGCATCAGCCAGATATCAAATTTATTGCTTGGCATTATTCGATCTTGGGCATCAAAACTAATAAGTGAAGCAAGATATGCGAGCTCAGTAATGAATGCTGTGCATGATTCATCTACACCTAAATGATTTGAGAGAACCTTTAAATCACGCACACCTAAACC
>JBDLTD010000032.1:0-11534 GCA_039799185.1 Actinomycetota bacterium
TGGAAAATCCGAGTTCAAGAGCCCTAAAGGCGCTCGCAATAAGTGGAGTTCACGCCTCGAGGATCGCTGGGAGCGACGTAACTTCGATAATTAAAAGCTAACTGCACTTCTGAATTGCACTCCGAAACAGCCACCCGAATGGGTGGTTTTTTTATGCCCGTATCCAGGGAGTCCTAGGAGCCAAAATGGAGAATCAGGGAAATAAATGGCAGAAAATGGTGCAAAGTGGATAGAAATGGAGTAAAGTGGTGATTGTTATCAAATCCGGGGGGATTTGAGCGTGAAATTAGGGGAGGTGGGGCGAAATGTTTCTTGGCACCCACGAACCCAAACTCGATGAAAAGGGCCGGATTATTTTGCCCGCAAGATTCCGAGATGAATTAGCAAATGGTCTTGTAATAACAAAAGGTCAAGAGCGTTGTTTGTATGTATTTCCAAGTGGTGAATTTTCTTCAATAACAGATCGTCTGCGTCAAGCTCCCGTCACCGAAAAAGCAGCACGCGATTACATGCGCGTGATGTTTGCCGGCGCACACGATGAAGTTCCAGATAAGCAAGGTCGCGTAACTATTCCTCAAGGACTTCGCACATATGCAGGACTTGAAAAAGATTGCATTGTTATTGGTGCAAATACTCGCGTTGAAATTTGGGATGCAACTTCTTGGAATGAATATCTAGCAGATCGCGAAAAGGGATTTGCCGATGTTTCAGAGGAGGTATTCCCAGGGTTGTTCTAACTCTCTCATTTGTGGCCACCGCCGACCCTTCGAAAATAACGGCGCCCCTTCCCCGGCGCCGATATAAAACAGATCCGTCGGCCGGCGGTGACCAGAGATGAGAGCACTGCAGTAAAGCGCAATAAATAACTACGTATGAGTTGAAAGGGGGAGAGAGTGAATAACAACGTTGCACATGTGTCAGTAATGCTAGATCGTTGTATTAATTTACTGACCCCTGCAATTCAAGCAAGTGAGCATCCAGTTATTGTTGATGCAACTCTTGGCGCGGGTGGTCACACCGAGGCGCTGCTCACTAGGTTCCCTCACTTAACTGTTATTGGCATTGATCGTGATGCAGATGCTCTAGCTAGTGCAACAAATCGTCTTGCTCCATTTGCCGATCGTCTGCGCACATCCCATGCAACCTTTGATCTAATCGGCGATGTTGTGGCATCCCATGGCTTCACAAAAATAGATGGCGCTCTCTTTGATCTAGGTGTTTCATCAATGCAGCTCGATCAAAGCGAGCGAGGCTTTTCTTACTCACAGGATGCCCCGCTAGATATGCGTATGGATCGCAGCCAATCACTTACTGCTGGCGAGATTGTGAACTCTTATGAGCCTGGCCAGTTAGTGAAGATTCTGCGCACATATGGCGAAGAAAAGTTTGCAACCAGAGTGGTGGAGAGAATTGTTAAAGCCCGTGCCATTGCACCGCTTAATTCAACTTCTCAGCTGGCAGATCTAATTAAAGAGGCGATTCCAGCGGCAACTCGTCGCACTGGTGGAAATCCAGCTAAGCGCACATTCCAAGCACTTCGCATTGAGACAAATGATGAGCTTGGCGCAATTACTCGTGCTCTTCCTGCAGCCCTTGGACTACTCAATATCGGTGCTCGCTTAGTAGTGATGTCATTTCAATCCCTTGAAGATCGCATCGTTAAAGAGTTATTTGTGGCATCGACAACCTCTGGCACACCACGCGGTCTGCCATTTGATCTACCTGAATTTGCTGCCAAGTTCTCACTTGTTGTTCGTGGCAGCGAAGTTCCAACTACCGAAGAACTCAATGAAAATCCGCGCTCGGCATCTGTTCGTTTGCGTGCTATCGAAAGGGTGGCTGCATAATGGCAATGACAGCGTTTGCTCCAGCAATCACGCGCTCACGTGAAATCATCGCAACTAAGACTGCAAAAGTTGCACTCAAGCTAGTTCCAGATGTTTCGGAGCAAACACAGGAAAACCGTAAGTATTTTGCCAAGTTTGTATCTGTCGTAGGCGTCCTTGCATTGATGTTCCTTCTCTTCATCAATACATTGCTTGCACAAGATGCTTTCACGCTTAGTCATTTAAAGCTTGAGGCAAAGATGGTCAGTGATCAACGTGAAGCAATCAATCGTCAGATTGATGCAATTGCAGCACCTGAGAACCTAGCAAAAGCTGCAACTGCGCTAGGTATGAAGCCATCTGAAACTCCAACGTTCTTGAGCCTTAATCCACCTGTAACACCAGCAGAGAGTGTGGACAATGGGTAATTTTTCATTAGCTCATAATCGAATTAGAGCGCTAATCTTTTTATTGGCATTAGCAATGTTCGTATTCGGTTTGCGCCTAGTTCAGGTGCAGGCAGTGCAAGCGGGGGACTACCGCATGCGCGCTGTGAATGAAATGGAAAATACTAAATCTCTTCCAGCTCCACGCGGTGAAATCACCGATATTAACGGAATTGCATTTGCTCGAAGCGTTGCTGCAACTAGCATCGTGGTCGATCAGACACAGATTACAAACCCAGCACGAGTTGCAAACTTCATCGCACCGATTCTTGATTTACCTGTAGCCCAAGTCCAAGCCAGCATCACTGGTAAGCGCAAATGGAACATGGTCTACCAAAATGCTAAGCCAGCGTTGTGGCAGAAATTGACTCAATCTATTTCCCAGTTCAATTCACAGTACCCAGCGATGAGTCCAGATCGAATTATCGGCTTCTTCCCAGAGCGTGGTTACATTCGTGAATATCCATCAGGCTCACTCATTGCATCTCTTATTGGCTTTGTTAATCATGATGGCATCGGTGCAACTGGACTTGAATCAAGTATGAATTCAACGATTTCAGGAATTGATGGCAAGTATTCATTTGCTAATGGCTATGGGGCTGAAATTCCAGGTTCTCAATCAGAGATTATTCCAGCCCAAACTGGCACAACAGTTCGCTTAACCGTTGATCGTGATATTCAGTGGGTTGCATCGCAAGCTATCTCCGATGCTGTTAAGGCATCTAATGCCATTAGCGGAACGGTCATTGTGATGGATCCAAAGACTGGTGAAATTTTGGCCCATGCAACTGCTCCAACATTTAATCCAAATAACACCTCTAAAGTCTCCCTAATTGCAATGCGAAATCCTTCAGTGCAAGATGTTTATGAACCGGGTTCAACAGGCAAAGTAATGACTTTAGCTGCGGCCCTGGAAGAGAAGAAAGTAACTCCTGAAACAGTCTTTACCGTTCCTTACGCACTCAAGCGCTCAACTAAGGTTTTCCATGATCACGAAAAGCATGCAACACAGCGCTTAACGACTGCGGGTATTTTGGCGGTTTCAAGTAATACGGGATCTATTCAAGTGGGAGAACTTTTATCTCATGATCAGCTTTTTGACTACTTAACTAAATTTGGTGTTGGTTCAAAAACTGGTTCAGGTTTGCCTGGAGAATCCCGCGGAATCCTTCCTAAAGTGGGTGATTGGTCAGGAACTTCTGCTCCAACGATGGCTTTTGGTCAAGGCTATTCACTGACTGCTATGCAAGCAACAAGTATTTTCGCAACGATTGCCAATGATGGTGTTCGAGTTTCTCCAACTGTCATTGCAGGTACTCGTGATGCCAGTGGAAACTTCACACCTGCACCAGGTCGCACAAGTCAAAGAGTAGTTAGCTCAGAAACTGCTAAGGCAATGCGATTGATGATGGAAAGCGTTGTTTCTGCAAGTGGAACTGCGCCAAGTGCGGCAATTGCCGGTTATCGCGTGGCAGGTAAAACTGGAACAGCGATGCGCATTGATGACACATGCGGTTGCTATCGCGGTTACACCGCATCATTTATCGGTTTTGCACCGGCAGATAACCCCGCCTACGTTATTAGCGTGACGATTCAAGATCCAAAGGGTCTGCACTGGGGCGGCGCTCTTGGTGGGCCAGTATTTAAGAAAGTGATGTCATTTGTTCTTCAAAGTCGCCATATTGCACCTACTGGCACAACATTTGTTCCAGTCTCCCTCAATGAGAAAGCTTTAGCTATAAAGAAGGCCCAGGATGCAACGGCCAATAACTAATCACCATAAGAAACTCTCTGCGCTTTGCGCCATTATTGGGGCAGAATCAACATCTAAAGATTTAGAAAATATTGAACTCGGTGGAATCGCACAAGCCAGTGACTCTGTTTTACCTGGAGATCTCTTTGTTGCACTACCTGGCGAAAAGGTTCATGGCGCACAGTTTGCTTCCGATGCTATTTCACGAGGCGCGGTTGCAGTTCTCACCGATGCCATCGGTGCTAAAGAAGTAAAAGGCGTTCCAGTTCTTATCTCAACAAATCCAAGGCGTGCTGCTGGCATTGCTAGTGCCTGGTTTTACTCTGAGCCAATGCGCGATCTCTATAGCGTTGGTGTTACAGGAACTAATGGCAAAACCACAGTCACAACTTTGCTTCACCAAATCATGACCGCTGCTGGCAGAGATAGTGGTCTGATTGGAACTGTTGAAACTCGTATCGGAGTTGAGAGCATTGCCAGCAAGCGCACAACCCCAGAGAGCTCGGATTTGCAAGCTCTATCTGCTGTGATGCGTGAGCGCCATATGCGCAACCTAATCATGGAAGTCTCTAGCCATGCAATTACTTTAGAGCGAATTCGTGGCAGCCACTTTGCTGTTGTTGGCTTCACAAATCTTTCCCAAGACCACTTAGATTTCCATAAGGATATGGAAGATTACTTTGCGACAAAAGCAAAGCTATTTACTTTTGAATATGCGGATTTAGCAGTGATTAATCTTGATGATCCATACGGAAAGCGTCTGGCTGCACAAACAGAGCTACCAGTTGTTACTTTATCTAGATTAGATACAACTGCCACATGGCACTACGCCTCGATCACATCTGACTATGTTGGTGCTTCAGTCGCCATTCGCGGAAGTGGCGGAATCCTTATTGAAGGAAAGACGGCTTTGCATGGCGGCTTTAACTACGACAATCTTTTAATGGCAGTTGCCATTGCAGTTGAAAGTGGAATTGATCCCATAGATATCGCTGCAATCTTGCCAACACTCACTGGTGCCGCTGGGCGCCTAGAGGCTGTGCGACTTGGACAAAACTTCACAGCACTCGTTGACTATGCACACTCACCAGATGCAGTGAAACGAGTGTTAGAAGCAGCGGCAGAGATCACTGATGGAAAAGTAATTGCCGTACTTGGTTGCGGGGGAGATAGAGATAAAACTAAGCGCACTTTGATGGGCCAAGCTCTCCATGAAGGCGCAGATATAGCTATCTACACCAGTGATAACCCACGTTCTGAGAAAGCTGAAGACATTCTGGTTCAAATGGTTTTAGATATAGATGTGGTTCCACCGAGTGAAGTAATTGTTGATAGAGCACAAGCCATTCGCACAGCGGTCAATCTGGCTCAAGCCGGCGATGTTGTGATGGTTTTAGGTAAGGGACATGAAAAGGGTCAGGAAATTAATGGCAAAGTCCATGACTTTGATGATCGTATTGAGTTAGCTAAAGCGATTGAAGATAAGAAATGATCACTTTAACCGCTGGAGAAATAGCGCTTTTAGTTGGTGGGGAAGTCTTTTGCGATAAAGACTTACTTGTATCAAAAGCCCCAGTCTTTGATTCTCGCCTAGCAACCCCGGGTTGTTTCTTTTTAGCCCTTAAGGGTGAAAACGCAGATGGCCATGAGTTTGCAGCTGATGCTTATCGAAATGGCTCGATGTTTTCTCTCACATCGCAGCGCATAGATGGTCCTTGCATTGTTGTGAAAGATGTTCTTGAGGCTTTATCTATTCTGGCTGCATTTGTTCGAAAGCGTTTAGATAAGCTCATTGTTATTGGCATTACAGGCTCACAGGGAAAGACAAGTGCTAAAGATCTCTTAACTCATATGTTGGGCGCAGTTGGTCCAACCGTTGCACCAGCAGGCTCATTTAATAACGACTTGGGTCTGCCTATCACTTTGCTGCAATGCGATGATCGCACCCGCTTTTGTATTCTTGAAATGGGAGCTCGTCATTTGGGCGATATTGCTCGGTTGTGTGAGATTGCAAAGCCAAACATCGGTGTAGTTCTTACAGTTGGAACTGCCCACATTGGTGAGTTTGGCTCTCGTGAGATTATTGCAAAGACTAAGGGCGAACTTATTGAGTCTCTCGGTAAAGATGGCGTTGCAATCTTGGGAACCTATGATGAGTTCACACCCAAGATGGCCTCTTTGCATAAAGGTCAAGTAATTTTCTTTGGTGAGAGCGCAGATAATGAAGTCAGAGCTGCAGATGTTGAAATGAGAGAAGGACGACCACACTTTGATTTAGTAACACCTGCAGGGCGAGATGCCGTTGGAATGCGCGCAGTGGGTGCGCATCAAGTATCTAACGCACTTGCAGTTGCCGCAGTGGGAACGGCGCTTTCTCTGCCATTGGAGTTAATCGCAAGTTCACTATCAACTGCTGAAATATCCAGTAAGTGGCGCATGGAACTGCATGAAAGCGCTGATTTACTCATTATTAATGATGCTTATAACGCCAATCCAGAATCAATGAGTGCGGCAATGCGCGCACTTGTTCTCTTTGCTCAAGAGCGTGGTGGCTCAGCATGGGCATTTGTTGGAAAGATGAATGAACTTGGTCAGACACAGGCACCACAGAGCGCTGCAATTGGGGCACTTGCGGTTGAATTAGGAATTGATCATTTAGTTGAAATCAATGCTCCTGAGTATGGAGAACCAGTTGGGGCAATGGTGATTCACCAACGCCCAACGATTGAGTCAGCACTTGATCTAGTGGACTACTTCGCTCCTGGTGATGTTGTTCTTGTAAAAGCATCACGCTCACAAGGTTTTGAAGTTCTTGCAGAATCACTAGAACGTGCCTGGAATGAAAAGAGTGGAGTGGATTCATGAGACAGATTCTTATCGCAGGAGCCTTTGCTCTGGCCTTTGCCCTCTTTGGTACAAAGGTTTTAATTCGAATCCTTGCAGCACGTGGTTACGGTCAAATCATTCGAGACGATGGACCATCAACACATAAGACCAAGCATGGCACGCCAACTATGGGCGGCATTATTTTTATTCTCGCTGCAATTTTCGGCTATCTCGTGGCCCACCTTCTTTCAGGAAATGCCATGACGGCTTCAGCCTTGTTGGTTATTGGTTTGGTCGTTGGTTTAGGTTTTGTTGGATTCCTGGATGACTGGCTAAAAGTTTCACGTCAAAACTCTCGTGGACTAAAGGGACGTTACAAACTTCTAGCCCAAGCTTCACTAGCTGGTGTCTTTGGCTATGCGGGTCTGCAGTTTGCCGATCAAAATCGACTCACACCTATTTCGCAGTATCTTTCAACAGTTAAAGAGACCTCTATCTACCTAGGCACTGGCTTAGTGATTGCCTTTGTGATCCTTATGGTGATGTCAGCGAGTAACGGTGTGAATTTAACTGATGGGCTAGATGGTTTAGCAACTGGCGCAACGATTATGACTTTCCTTGCCTTTGTATTAATCGGTGTGTGGGAGTTTGGTCAAAGTTGCACAGTCGGTGCAATAACAACAAGTAATTGTTATCAAGTTCGCGATCCTCTTGATTTAGCAGTTCTGGCTGCAGCATTCGCCGGTGGTTGTACGGGCTTTCTTTGGTGGAATACCGCTCCAGCCAAAATCATTATGGGTGACACTGGTTCTTTAGCCCTTGGAGCTGCAATTGCAGGCTTTGCAACAACGCTTCGTGTGGAAATGCTCTTAATTCCACTCGGTGGATTATTTGTAATAGTCACAATGTCAGTGGTTATTCAAACGTTGTATTTCAAGCTCAGTGGTGGAAAACGAGTCTTTCGTATGGCCCCTCTTCATCATCACTTTGAGTTAAAAGGATGGGCTGAGATAACTGTTGTTATTCGTTTCTGGATTATTGCTGGACTCTGCGTTGCAGGTGGTCTGGGTCTGTTTTATGCACAGTGGGTAGCTAAGTAATAACCATGCCACTCTCTTTTGATGGCCAAAGAATTCTCATTCTTGGCGCAGGTGTTACGGGAAATTCTGTTGCCCGTTCACTTACAAAAAGAGGTGCAGTTGTCAGCATTGCTGATGAAAACCCTGACGCTAAATCAGAACACACTGTCCTCACTGCAAAAGAAGTAGTAATTAAAGACTTTGATTCAGTAGTTGTTTCACCAGGCTGGCGCCAAAATCATCCACTGGTTGTTGCGGCAATTGCTGCGGGATTGTCTCTTCTCAATGAAGTGGATTTGGCATGGCAGATAAAGAGTGAGATTGCACCTGGGCAAAAATGGCTCGCACTAACTGGCACTAATGGCAAGACAACGACAGTTAAACAGTTATTGAGGTTGTTGATCGTACCGACGCATATGAAGTATTAGTTTTAGAGCTCTCCTCTTTTCAACTTCACTGGTCAACGCAGGCGCAATTTGTGGCAAGTGCAATCCTTAACATTGCCGATGATCACATTGATTGGCATGGAAGCTTTGATGAGTATGCAAAGGCAAAACTTAGAATTCTAGATCGAGCAACAACGGCCGTATTAAATGCCGATGATGGCGAAATTGTGAAGCGCACCAGCCATTGGCAGGGCAAAAAAGTCTTTTATAGCTTAGATACTCCAGCACCAGGTGAGATTGGTTTAGTAGAAGAGCTTTTAGTCGATCGTGCATTTGTGCAAGATCCCCAAGAAGCTTCAATGTTTGCCGAGTTAGTGGAAGTAATGCCAACGATTCCGCATAATGTTTCAAATACATTGGCTGCAGCAGCACTGGCGCGAACCGTTGGTGTTTCTCATGAAGATATTCGCAGCGCAATCAAGGATTTCAGACCAGGGCGCCACCGCATTGAAACGGTTCATTCTGCTGATTCCATTAACTGGGTTGATGATTCCAAAGCAACGAATCCTCATGCAGCAACTGCCTCACTACTCTCACATGAATCAGTGGTGTGGATTGCTGGGGGATTAGCAAAAGGTGCTGCGATGGAAGAGTTAGTAGAGCGCACTGCCAAGCGAATTAAGGCTGCAATCCTTATTGGAACCGATAGAGGCTTAATTGAAGCTGCAATGATTAAATATTGCCCACAAGTTCCACGTGTTCTCATCGATGGTGTTTCATCTGAGGAGTTAATGGAGAAAGTTGTGATTGCTGCCAAGGGCTTCGCCAAAGCCGGCGATACGGTCTTGTTGGCTCCGGCATGTGCATCTATGGATCAATTCATCTCCTATGCCGATCGCGGTGATCGCTTTGCAGCAGCAGTCAAGAAGGTTGTGAGCAAATGAGTGCACAGAAGCGAAGTACGCTTTTCACACGACCAATTAATCTTTATTACATGCTAGTTGGAAGTACTTTGGCTTTGAGTATTTTTGGTCTGATTATGGTTTTTTCTGCATCATCTATTTACTCTCTTGAAAATAAGGGCGCTACCTGGGCAATTCTCTTTCGCCAGTTAACCTTTTTAGTCCTTGCAATTCCTATGGCATGGGCGCTCTCGCGCTTTTCTCTGACTCGTTGGAAATTCTTCGCTCGCTTTGGTGTTATTGCTTCAGTGGGATTACTTGCTGTTGTGCAAGTTCCTGGAGTTGGTAAGAGTGTGAATGGTAATAACAACTGGATTTCACTTGGCTTTGTTGATGTTCAACCTAGTGAAATCGCTAAGTTCTTAATGATCTTGTGGGCAGGCTCGATTTTAGCTAAACGTGAGCGCGCAGGTGATATCCAAGCAAATGTTCTTAAATTGATTGCACCAGCGTTTCTACTCTGTATTTTATTGGTGCTTCTAGGAAAAGATTTAGGAACAGCCTCAGTATTTGCCTTCGTATTAGCAGGGATGCTCTGGGTTTCTGGAGTGCATCTCAAGTTATTTGCAGCGATTTCAGCTGCGGGCTTTCTAGGAATTGCAGCCTTAATTATCTCGGCGCCATATCGCGTTGCTCGCTTTTCTGTCTTTCTTAATCCTTTTGCTGAAGATCAATACAAATCAGTGGGATGGCAGCCTGCTCATAGCCTTTTGGGGCTAGCCAGTGGTGGTTTATTTGGCGTGGGACTTGGTGCCAGCCGTCAGAAGTGGGGAAACCTACCTGAGGCTCACACTGACTTTATCTTTTCAGTCATAGGTGAAGAGCTGGGACTGTTCGGAACTATTTCAACTTTGTTATTGCTCTCAACACTTTTGTTTTCAATATTTAAAATTGCTCTTCGCACGCAAGATCCCATGGTGCGCTATGTCTGTTCAGGCATTGGTTGCTGGATAGGTATTCAAACCGTGCTCAATATCGGCTCTGCAGTCAGTGTTCTTCCAGTGGTGGGTGTAACTTTGCCACTACTTTCCTATGGAGGTTCGGCCTTGATTGCTACGTATATGGGAATTGCATTTGTTATCGGTGCTGCCCGTAGAGATCCAGCAATTTATCAAGAGCTAGAAAAAACAGGATTACCGAAATGGCTTCGATAGTTCTAGCTGGCGGTGGCACCGCCGGCCACATTGAACCGGCATTGGCTGTGGCAAGGGTATGGAAGAGTCAGAATCCTCATGATGAGATTGTGTTTTTAGGAACAGCAACGGGTTTAGAAAATACATTGATTCCAGCAGCTGGCTTTAGCGTTAGTAATATTCCAAAGGTAAGAATCTCAAGAACACCTTCACTTACATGGGCCAGAATTCCCTTTGAATTACTTGCTTCAGTAAAGGCATGCCGCACAGTTTTAAAGGGCGCTGATCTACTCATTGGCTTTGGTGGTTATGTCAGCGCTCCTGCATATATCGCAGCTCGCACACTTGGCCTTCCAACGATTATTCATGAAGCAAATGCAAAACCTGGTTGGGCAAATCGACTAGGTGCTCTTTTCACTCCTTATCTAGCAGTGGCACATGGAGTTAACACAGGAGCCTTTAGCGATGCCTTGATTACTGGTTTGCCACTTCGAAGCGATGTTGCAGAGGCGCTCAAAGGGGCAAGTGGTGATTGGAAGAAGGCTCGAGCACAAGCCAAGGCTCGTCTGGGATTTGATTCATCACAGCCATTGGTATTTGTTATGGGTGGCTCACAGGGCTCTGTTGCGATAAATAAAGTCATTGAGCAATCGGTATCTGTATTAGGTAAAAAAGGCATCGCGATGATGCATTCAGTGGGCCGCGCTAATACTTTGCCAACTGCAACAGATCTCTATCGTCCAGTGGCATATGTGGAGCAGATGGCAGATGCCTATCTAGCTGCTGATTTGATCATTGCGCGCAGCGGAGCAGTGACGTGCGCGGAATTTAGGGCCCTTGGCCGTTACGCTCTTTTTGTGCCACTACCCATTGGAAATGGAGAACAGTTCCATAATGCACAGGGTTTAGTTGCAGATGGGCGGGCAGAGGTAATTGATCAAAAGGAGTTTACGCTTTCATATGTAGAAACCCATATTGAACGACTGCTGAAATCAAGCAGCACAGCACCCTTAGAAGGTTCTTCCCTTGATGCAGATGCAGCTATGAAAATTGCTGCTCTAGGCAAGCATGCCTTGGAGTCACGATGAATAATCCAACATTGCAATCACTTATTGGCAAGCGC
>JBDLTD010000033.1:0-8192 GCA_039799185.1 Actinomycetota bacterium
GATCACTTCGGTCCTAGAAAGACAGTGCTCTACGGTGGTTATTTAGGTGGTATCGGTTTAGGTGCTGGAATTGCTATTGGTGTTCCACTCTCTGACTCACATCCCATTCTGGCGCTAATCATCGTCAACATTGGCTTTGCTTGTGCTGGAGTGGGAATTGGTCCGATGTTTCCTGCTTATATTTTGGCAGCCTCTGAGGTTCCTGGAATGGCATCATCAGTTGCCATAGCACGTGTGGGAGTAATTGGTATTGCCGGTTATTTCATTGGGCCATCTGTAACTGGTGCTCTTGCACAGTTTCTCACTCTTCCAGTTGCAATGATGTATCCAGTGCTCATGCTTCTACTTGCTGGGTATCAATCTCACATCATCAAAAAATAAAGCCCCCACAGATTTCTCTGCAGGGGCTTTACTGACTAACTATTTATAGGTTAAAGAATGCACCTGTGATGCTTGGACCAAAGTCTGTACCAGAACCAACAAGTACGAAGATGATCAATGCTGCGCCAGCAAGTGAGAGATCTTTAAAGAATCCAATAGTTTCACTTTGCTTTGCAGTTGCATCACTCTCTTTCCAGAATGCATGCATCATGAATGCTGCTGGGATTAAGAACAGTGCGATAAGTAGTGCGCCAAGATCTGCGTACACGCCAAATGCGATGTAGAGGCCGCCAACAAGAATCATCAGACCTGAAACGATCACGCTGAGCTTTGCAGCTGGGACTTTCTTGTATTGGGCATAGCCAGTCATTGCATCAAGCTTGGTGAGGTGGCTGATTCCTGAAGAGATGAAGATGCCGGCAAACAAGATGCGAGCGATTACGAGTACTGCGTTCATGGAGCTCCTTAGATTGGTGAATACGAACTGAGGCAATAGTAGTTGAAATTTCAACTATTCTTTACCCTCGACACGCCTGCGCGCTTGCTATTTGTCAGTCCATGGGGCTATTTTTCGAACATCTGTTCGAATACTACGAAAGGCCCCTTAGCTCATGATGCAGGTCAATCCCGCCCACGATGTCACGATCGATGGTGCAACAACGCCTATTGAATTCACCTTTAAGGGACGACGCTTTCGTATTCATGCAGTCTTATCGCGCTGGTGTGAAGCAGGTGGATGGTGGAATCGCATTAGCGATGGCAAGTACAGACCTGATGATCAAGCACGTGCTCTCTGGCGCGTGGAGGCCGCACCTATTGGAGCGTTAACAACATTTGAACTAGAGCGCGATGAACTTAGTGGCCAATGGATTATCCGTAACGTATGAGTTTTATTCACCTCAACGTTGCCAGTGCTTATTCACTCAAATACGGCACAACCCAACCAGCTGATTTAGTAGAGCGGGCTGCCGCCTTTGAAATGCCGGCGCTGGCTTTAACTGATCGAGATGGTTTAGCTGGTGCCATTCGCTTTGCACAAAGCTGTGTTGATTTTGGTATCGCGCCAATTATTGGAGTCAATCTGGCAGTTGATATGGGCGGTACTAATAATCGTCTGACTCTTTTGGCACATAGTGATGGGGGATGGCGCTCGCTATGTAGGTTGCTGACATCTCTTGCAATGACAAGTGATAGCCGTAGTCCTGTTCTGACTCTTGATTTCCTACAACGCTTTAGCCACTACAGCACTAACCTCTATGCCCTGCATGGACCGCACTCGCTAGTGGGCTCACTCATTACCGATAATCGTATTGATGCAGCTTTCACCGCCTTTAATCAAAGCCGTGATTTATTTGCAGATAACGCCATTGAATGTGTTTCACATCTAGTAGCTGGCAAAGGCCCTCGCTCCACATCCCATGCGGCAAAGTCCTTAATTTTTGCCCGTGATCACGATATCGATGCCGTTATTACTAACGCGGTTCGCATGCGAGATAGGGCCGATGGTCCAGTGGCAGATGTCTTAGATTGCGCTCGCCAGCTAGTGCCCTTGCATCCGCGCCATATTGAACGGCAAAACGCTGAAGGCTTTTTAAAATCAAGTGATGAAATGATTTCACTGGCCGGTGAAATTGCGCGGGCTGCAGGTGAGCGAACACCACGACAGTTACTAGCAACAACGCGGGCCTGGGCAGAGCGCTCTTTGTTATCGCCTCAGCGAGATATTGGTTTAGGTGGTGCTCATCTACCTGAAGCCCATGTGGTGGGCGCAGATTCAGCTCATGAGATGCGGGTATTGCTGCGCACTCGTAGTGAAGCTGCAATCAACTGGCGCTATAGCGATAGTGCGATGATTAAAAAAGCTCGTACACGCCTTGATGATGAACTATCAACGGTTGCAACTCTTGGCTTTGAATCATATTTTTTAACTGTTGCCGATATCTGTGACATGGCACGTGGTGCTGGTGTTCGAGTTGCAGCACGGGGAAGTGGTGCGGGTTCATTGATCTGTCACTTACTTGGAATCTCTGGCGTTGATCCACTCCAACATGGTCTATTGATGGAGCGCTTTTGTTCACCGCTGCGCAGGGCTTTGCCAGATATCGATATCGATGTTGAATCACATCGACGACTTGAAATCTATGACATGGTTTTTAAACGCTATGGCAATACTGATTGGGATGTGCCGGGCAATCAATCTCGATGTGCAACTGTTGCCATGGTTGATACATACCGTGCTCGCCATGCAATACGAGATGCTGGGGCCGCCCTTGGCCTGCCTGGCATGGAGATTGATATGTTGGCAAAGTCGATGCCACATGTCAGAGCCCGCAATATCTCTAAAACCCTAGAGAACTTGCCTGAACTGCGCTCTCTTAATATCTCTGCGCCATTAACTGCAATGACAATTGCGCTAGCCGAGCGCCTAGATGGTTTGCCACGGCATTTATCCATGCATCCATGCGCCATTGTTTTATCTGATGGCGGCTTACTTGATCGCACACCACTTCTTTCTAATGCCAGTGGTTATCCCATGGTGGTCTTTGATAAAGATGATGTTGAAGCTATTGGTCTATTAAAACTCGATGTCTTAGGTGTGAGGATGCAGTCAGCAATCTCTTATGCCTTAACTGAGATAGAGCGCACGGAAGATGTCAGCGTTGATATCGATGCCGTGCCCTTAGATGATCCTGATACCTATGCCTTAATTCAATCCACTAATACTTTAGGTATATTTCAAATTGAATCTCCGGGCCAGCGCGAACTTGTTGGAAAGTTAGAACCTAGAACATTTACTGATTTGATTATTGATATCTCACTCTTTCGCCCAGGACCAGTGAAATCAGACATGATTACGCCCTTTTTAAAGGCACGTCATGGCTGGGCTAAAGCCCAGATCATTCACCCAGATCTCTATGAGATTTTGCGAGACACCGAAGGTGTTGTTGTCTTCCATGAACAGGTCATTGAAATCATTGCAACGATGACAGGGGTTTCATTAGCTAGCGCTGATGAAAAGCGCCGGGCCTTGGGGGATCGGGATGGACAACAAGAAGTCTGTGATTGGTTCTTTCCTGCTGCAACGGCCAAAGGCTATGAACTACCTATTGTTCATGAGATCTGGGAAGTTCTACGGGCCTTTGCATCCTTTGGTTTTTGTAAAGCACATGCTGCAGCCTTTGCCCTGCCTACTTATCAATCAGCCTGGCTTAAAACCCATTACCCAGCAGCGTTTTTAGCTGGAGTTCTCACACATGATCCTGGGATGTATCCCAAACGTTTAATAGTTGATGAAGTGCGACAGATGGGATTAAAGGTTGCACCCCTTGATATCAATGAATCCGATGCGCTCTATCGCGTGGAAGAGAATGGCAGCGCAGTTCGTATTGCACTTTCTACTATTACAAAGATTAGTGATGGGGAAGTTGCATCGATTATTGCTGGACGGCCCTATATAGATTTAACGGATTTTGTCCGACGCTCTGGCGCTAGTGCACCTGTTACCGAAAGTGCGATCTTGACCGGTGCTTTTGATCGTTTACATACCGATGTTAACCGCCGTGATCTGCTGCTGCATTTCTCTGATCTGCAGAAATCACCTAGCGCTGGGGTGACAGGGGCGCAGATGAATTTAGCTTTTGCGCCTCCTGTGTTAATGAGTAGCGGACTACCTGATATGAGTCCTGCTGAAATAGTTCAACATGAGATAGCGCGTTTGGGTATTGATATGTCCGAGCACTTAGTGAGCTTCTATAGCGATTTCCTTAACTCCATTGGCGCCGTGCGCTCATGTGATTTACTGGCCCAGCGTTCGCGCTCTTCGGTATTAGTTGCTGGCATAAAAGTTGCGATGCAAACACCGCCGGTGCGAAGTGGAAAGCGCGTCATCTTTGTAAGCCTTGATGATGGATATGGCTGCAGTGATTCAACTTTCTTTAGCGATGCTCAGACCGACTATGCCAGCACCCTCTATTCCTCATCCCTGCTACTCATTCGTGGCATTACTCGTCGCACAGGGGCCCGCGGTATTTCACTGCGGGCAACTGGGGCGTGGGACTTACGCGCGGCCTATGAATCCTGGCGTACAAAAGAAAGTACGCTGGCAATATGAGTGAAGAAAACGCCACCCAGGCCACCATTCTTCATGTTGATATGGATGCATTTTTTGCCTCCGTTGCAGAGCGAGATAACCCAGAGTTAAAGGGAAAAGCTGTAGTCATTGGTATGGGGGCACGAGGTGTTGTCTCTGCAGCTAACTATGAAGCGCGCAAATTTGGTATTCACTCAGCGATGCCGGTGGGACGTGCTCGTCGATTAGCACCCCATGCAATCTTTTTACCTGTTGATATGGCCCGCTATCAAGAAGTCTCAGAACATGTCATGGAGATCTTCCATAGTTTCACGCCATGGGTTGAACCGATATCACTTGATGAGGCTTTTTTGGATGTGACAGGTTCACAAAAACTACTTGGCACAGGGCGCGAAATCGCAGTTGCTATTCGCAAGAAAGTAGAGGAGCAAGAGGGCATTACATGTTCTGTGGGAATCGCACCTTCTAAGTTCATTGCAAAGTTAGCATCAGCTAACTGCAAGCCCAATGGAATGTTAGAGATAACCTCTGATCGCATTCTTACCTTCCTGCATCCACTACCTATTCAAGCGATGTGGGGAGTGGGACCAAAGACTGCAGAAGTACTAGAGCGATTAGGGCTGCGAACGATTGAAGATATTGCCAAGCTGCCTCGCACCACACTGATCAGAGCACTCGGTGAAGCAAATGGTGCATCGCTATATGAGCTTGCATGGGGCCGTGATTACCGTGATGTCACACCGGAAGAACCTGATCGCAGTATCAGTGCAGCAGAGACATTCGCGCAGGATCTAGATAATCCAGAAGAGATATTGACTGAGTTTTTACGACTTACTGAAAGAGCAACTGCCAGATTGCGCGATCGTGATTTATTTGCAAAGACAATAAGTATCAAAGTGCGCTTTGCTGATTTCTCAACGATTAATCGCAGTAAGACTTTGCCGCTTCCAATTGATAGCACTCATGATGTTTATGAGGTTGTGAAGGGGCTCTACCAAGCCTTACGTATTGAGCGGGCCCGCTTGCGTCTTGTGGGAGTCTCACTAGAGAACTTAAGTGAGGGAGCACCGCATCAGATGATGCTGGGAGAGCGCGAAGTAGGTTGGCGCCAAGCCGAAGGGGCCATGGATCAAGCCAGGGCTCGTTTTGGTAAGGGTTCTGTGCGCCCAGCCCGCCTTATTAAAGATGCTGAGGATGAAGAAGAGTAAATTCTAAGTAGCCAGAGGCGCTATATCTGTTCTATTGTTGGGCCATGGCCTTATCTGATCATGAGAAGCGAATGCTCCAGGAGATGGAAGCTGCGCTAATGACGGAGGATCCACGCCTTGTTTCAGCCCTTACTGGTGAAGGAAAGCCTCTGGGTCGAAACCGCATCATGGCCGGACTTGGCCTCATCCTTGTGGGAATTCTGGTGCTATTTGGTGGTCTTATTGCCAAGGTGACACCTGTGGGAGTACTTGGTTTCATCATCGCTCTAGGCGGGGTAATCACAGCTATCTCATCGATTGGCCGTCCAACTTTGCCTAAGAGCAAGCGCACATCTTCGATTAGCGCTCGCCTTGAACAACGCTGGGATGAGCGCAATAACGGCTAAATAAGCTTCACTTTCGATCCAAGGGCTCCCATCGGGGCCCTTTTTTATGCCCAAAAACAGGTGGGGAGGGGTGGGGGCCAAAAGGGTAAATAGTGGCGAAAGGTGGTTGAAAAAGGAGGAAAGTGGAGTAAAGTGGGGAATTAAGCGCGGAAAGTAAGCGCAGCGAACCTGGGGAAGGGGGCGCTAAAAATGTTTCTTGGCACCCACGAGCCACGCCTTGATGACAAGGGCCGTTTAATTTTGCCCGCGAAATTTCGCGAAGAACTCTCTTCAGGTTTAGTAATTACTAAAGGACAAGAACGTTGTCTTTATGTTTTTCCATCAGCAGAGTTTTCAGTAATTACAGAGACGCTAAAACAAGCGCCAGTCACTGCAAAATCAGCACGTGATTACAGCCGTGTGATGTTTGCTGGCGCACACGATGAAATTCCTGATCGTCAAGGTCGCGTAACAATTCCACAATCACTTCGCACATATGCAGGATTAGAAAAAGAGTGCGTTGTTATTGGTGCAAATACTCGCGTTGAAATTTGGGACGCAACTGCATGGAATGAATATTTAACAGATCGTGAAAAGAGCTTTGCTGATGTTTCAGAGGAGGTCTTTCCAGGTTTGTTCTAACTCTCATTTGTGGCCACTGCCGACCCTTCGAACGCAGCGACACCCCTTCCCCGGTGCCGTTGCTAAACCAAGATCCGTCGGCCGGCAGTGACCAGAGGTGAGAGTTAAAAAGTTAGTTCTATCAATTGATGAAAGGGGGAAGAGATGACTAGTACGACAGAACATATATCTGTAATGCGTGATCGCTGTGTCGATCTTTTGTCCCCTGCAATTGGAGCCTCCGTTAACCCTGTTGTTGTTGATGCAACCTTGGGCCTTGGTGGCCACACAGAAGCTTTGCTACAAAAGTTCCCACATCTGACAGTTATTGGTATTGATCGCGACCTTGATGCAATTGCAAAGGCAACAACCCGCCTTGCACCATTTGGAGATCGCTTAAAGACTGCTCATTCCACCTTTGATGGCATTGCAAATGTTGTCGCAGGATTTGGATACAAGCACATTGATGGCGCTTTGTTTGATCTAGGTGTTTCTTCTATGCAACTTGATCAACAAGAGCGTGGTTTTTCTTATTCACAGGATGCACCTCTTGATATGCGTATGGATCGCACGCAATCTCTTACAGCGGGGGAGATCATCAATACATACGAACCAGGCCAACTGGTTCGAATCCTTCGCACATATGGTGAAGAAAAGTTTGCAACCCGCATCGTTGAATCAATTGTGAAACAACGAGCCATTGCCCCAATGAACTCAACAACTCAGCTGGCAGAGATGGTTAAAGAGGCTATTCCAGCTGCAACTCGTCGCACAGGTGGCAACCCTGCAAAGCGCACATTCCAGGCTCTTCGCATTGAAACAAATGATGAATTAGGCACGATAACTCGCGCACTGCCTGCTGCCCTTGAGCTCTTAAATGTTGGCGCTCGGTTAGTTGTCATGTCATTCCAGTCCCTAGAAGACCGCATTGTGAAGCAGTTATTTGTTGCCTCCACAACTTCTGGTACTCCTCGCAATCTGCCTTTTGAGCTTCCAGAGTATGCGGCCAAGTTTTCAATGATTACCCGCGGTAGTGAAACACCAACAGATGCTGAACTTGCAGAGAACTCACGCTCTCAATCTGTTCGACTTCGTGCGATTGAAAGGGTGGCTGCGTAATGGCAATGACCGCCTTTGCTCCTGCGATTACTCGCTCAAAAGAAATTTTCGCTGAAAAGTCATCACAAGTTGTTCTCAAGCTTGTGCCAGATCTTTCTAGCGGAAAGCAAGCAGATAGAAAGTTCTTCGCAACATTTGTAACTGTCGTCGGTGCTATTGGTCTCATGTTCCTTCTCCTGATCAATACCCTGCTGGCACAGGATGCATTTGAACTTACTAGCTTGAAGCTTGAGGCCAAGTTAGTAAGTGATGAGCGCGAAGCAATTGCACGACAGATGGACAAGTTATCTTCCCCAGATGCACTTGCAAGAGCTGCAACCGAACTTGGCATGAAGCCTTCGGAAACTCCAACCTTCTTGTCTCTCGACAAGCCTGTTATAGAGGTTCCGGTAAAAAATGGGTAACTTT
>JBDLTD010000034.1:0-7767 GCA_039799185.1 Actinomycetota bacterium
ACAGTAACGCCAGCAGCATCCCACTTTCGAATAATTTCGCGGTGCCAATCAACGGCAAACCATTCAACTATTGACTGCGCAATTGTTGATCCAACACCATCTACTGCTGCTAAATCTTCTGCAGAGGCAGCTGAAATCTTCGCAATAGATGCAAAGTTTGTAGCTAATGCTTGGGCTGCAGTTGGACCAACGTGCCTGATAGAGAGTGCGACCAAAGTTCTCCAGAGCGGTTGCTTCTTTGCTTGCTCTAATGCCGCAAGAAGCTTTGCGACATTTGCACCAGCTGTTCCATCTTTTTTCGTAAAGAACTCACTCTTTGCCAGTTTCTCCTCATTTAATGCAAAGAGATCTGATTCATCGGTAATTATCTTTGATTCAAGCAATGCCACTGCAGCTTCATAACCCAGAACATCAATATCTAGAGCAGCACGTGAACCAATGTAGTAAATGCGCTCACGCAACTGTGCGGGACAACTTTGAGTATTTGGGCAACGTATATCAACATCAGCCTCAGACATTGCGCGCAGCTTTGATCCACACTCTGGGCAATTTGTTGGCATAACAAAGGCGCGCTCACTACCCGTGCGTCGCTCAATAACTGGTCCTAGAACTTCTGGAATAACATCGCCAGCTTTGCGAATGACAACAACATCGCCAATCAAGACGCCTTTGCGAACAATTTCTTCAGCGTTATGAAGAGTCGCATTAGTAACTGTTGAACCCGCAACTTTAACTGGCTCCATGAAAGCAAATGGTGTTACACGACCCGTGCGACCAATACTCACCTTGATATCTAGAAGTTTGGTAGTTACTTCTTCGGGCGGATATTTAAATGCGATAGCCCACTTAGGTGCACGGGAAGTAAAGCCCAACTGGGCCTGCTCACTCATTGAATCGACCTTTATAACTACGCCATCGATTTCATGTGCAACATCATGGCGATGTTCTTCGTAGTACTTAACAAATTTCTCAACTTCAGCGCGGCTCTTACACACCTTAAAGCGATCACTTGTTGGCAGGCCAAGTGATGCTAATACTTCATAGGCATCACTTTGTGACTCAAATGAAATACCCTCTTTCGCTCCCACACCATGAACAACTACCGAGAGTGGGCGCGATGCAGTTACTCGTGGATCCTTTTGACGCAAAGATCCAGCTGCACCATTGCGTGGATTAGCAAAGAGAGCTTTACCTGATTCCTCTAATGACTCATTGAGTTCATTGAAGGCTGCAATTGGAAAAAACACTTCTCCACGTACTTCAATCAAATCTGGAGTTTTATCGCCTGAGAGGGTGTGAGGAAGGTTCTTTATTGTCTTAACGTTCAGTGTCACATCTTCACCCGTAACACCATTACCACGAGTGAGACCTCGCACTAACTGACCCTTTTCATAGGTCAAGTTAATTGCTAAGCCATCTACTTTGAGTTCGCATAGGTAGGAAGGTTTAGGAACTTCCTTCTCGACGCGATCAAACCATGATGAAAGCTCTTCAATATCAAAGACGTTATCTAAACTCATCATTTTTTCAATGTGATCGCGTTGCTCAAATTGCGTAGCAAAGCCTCCACCCACGTGCTGGGTTGGTGAATCTGCCTCACGAAGTTCTGGGTGCTTGGCTTCTATCGCAGTCAATTCTTTTAGTAAGGCATCAAATTCTGCATCAGTAACTGTTGGTGCATCTAGAACGTAGTATTTAAATTGATGATCACGAATTTGTGCCATGAGCTCACTCATGCGGTGGCGAGCTTGATTACTCATTACTCAGTCTCACAAATTGTGGCTGAACCTACGACGCGATCACCATCATAAATAACCATCGCTTGGCCAGTTGCTAGACCTAAAAGAGGCTCATCAAGGTGAGCGGTGAGCAATGTTCCATCAAAGAAGTAAGAACAAGGTAGTGCTGCACCATGTGCACGTACTTGAACAAAACCACGTTGTGATTGCGAAGTCACAGATGGGCCACACCACACAGCCCTCTCACCACGCATAGTCGATACAGCTAAATCTTCACGTGCACCAACCACAACAGTGTTACTCACAGGCTCAATCTTTAAAACAAATCGCGGTGAACCATCAGCAGTTGGAACCGTTAGTCCTAAGCCTTTGCGTTGGCCGATTGTGTATGTGTAAGCACCTTTGTGTTCGCCGATCTTTACACCATCTTGATCAACGATTGGGCCTACTTCACTTCCCAAACGATCTCGCAACCATCCAGCGTTGTCACCAGATGGAACAAAACAAATATCGTGACTATCCGGCTTTTGCGCAACAGCTAAGCCACGCGCTTCTGCCTCTTTGCGAATATCAATTTTTGTTGTATCACCCAGTGGAAAAATCGCTCCTTCAATTTGCTCAATAGTTAGAACTGATAAAACATAGGACTGATCCTTTGAATGATCAACAGCGCGGTGAAGAGTCTTTCCAGAATCAGAGATCTGAGTTCTTGCATAGTGACCTGTTACAACACCATCAAAGCCCATTGCACGTGCACGATCTAAAACGGCAGCAAATTTAATCTTCTCGTTGCAACGCAAACATGGGTTAGGTGTTCGCCCAGCTGCATACTCAGCTAAGAAATCTTCAACAACGCCATCATGAAACTCTTCAGCCATATCCCAGATATAAAAAGGAATTCCGATGACATCTGCAGCACGGCGGGCATCGTGTGAATCTTCAATGGTGCAGCAACCTCTAGCACCAGAGCGATACTTCTGAGGATTTGAGGAGAGCGCTAAGTGCACACCAATAACATCATGGCCGGCTTCAACTGCGCGGGCAGCAGCCACTGCAGAATCAACGCCACCGCTCATTGCCGCAATTAACTTCATGAAAGATTTGCCGCCCTTCCACGGGTAATTACATCAGGCAGCACCGACACTGCGAAATCAACGTCTGCATGCGTGCTTGTTGCACCGAAAGAAAAGCGAAGTGAAGACTGAGCACTTACTTCGCTGTGTCCCATGGCAAGTAGAACGTGGCTGGCTTCATGCACACCAGCACTGCAGGCTGATCCTGTTGAACAGGAAATGTGTTGTGCATCCATGAGCAATAGCAACGTGTCACTTTGTGTTCCAGGGAAAGTAACATTCACGATTCCCGGTAGGCGATCTGATTGCACACCATTAATAATGACTTCAGGTAGTGCAGATGTAATTCCTGCAATAAAGGAGTCACGCAGTGCGCTTACGTTCTCTACATCGTAATACTTGCTCTTAGCTGCTGCAGCAAAAGCCACAATTGCTGGTGCATTTAAAGTTCCACTTCTAATTTCACGCTCTTGTCCCCCACCATGGAGCAATGCTGGGATTTCAACTGCTCTGCGCAAAATAAGTGCGCCAATTCCTAGAGGTCCTCCAACTTTATGGGCACTCAACGACATTGCATAAACGCCAAGATCTGCAAAAGAAAGCGGAACCTTTTTAAAGCTCTGCGCGGCATCGGTGTGAACTGGAATCTCTCCGGCAATTTCAACAACCTTTGCAATCGGTTGAATAACACCAGTTTCATTATTTGCGTGCATCACGCTAATTACTGCTATCTCATTGCCTCTAGCAGTAACGAGTTGAGTAAGAAATTCAATGTCAATTACGCCATCAGTATTCACTGGAATCTGAACAATCTCGGCACCCTCATGCACTTCTAGCCAGTGCGCAGGATCAAGAATTGCATGGTGCTCAATGGCACTAATAACCACAACATGCTTACCTTTATCGCGTCCTTGCCAATACAAACCTTTGAGCGCAGTGTTATTTGCTTCTGTACCTGATGCGGTGAAAATAACTTCGCTAGGCAAGCAACCAACTTCTTTTGCAATAACTTCTCTGGCATCTTCTAAAGTTTTTCGTGTTGCACGTCCATGTGTATGCAAACTTGAAGGATTACCTAAGCGTGCTAATTGCGCAGTCATGGCAATTAACGCTTCTTCGACCATGGGCGTTGTGGCCGCATGGTCTAGGTAGATAGAGGACATGGGTCCAATCTTAGGCTTTGAGGGCTTTAACGCCTTCAGTGGCAGGAGGCAGCACGGCAAAGAGATCGCCCACAACACCAAAATCAGCTAATTCAAAGAGTGGCGCTTCTGGATCTTTATTAACCACCACGATGTTCTTGCTTGTTTGCATGCCAGCGCGGTGCTGAATTGCCCCTGAGATTCCACATGCAACATAGAGCTGTGGGCTAACAGTTTTTCCAGTCTGACCTACTTGATGAGAATGTGGATACCAACCCGCGTCCGTTGCTGCGCGTGATGCACCAACGGCTGCGCCTAATGAATCTGCAAATGCTTCAACAGATGCAAAATCTCCATTTGTCCCGCGGCCACCTGAGACAACGATGTTGGCTTCAGTTAACTCTGGACGACCACCCTTAACTGGTGGCTCAGATGAGGTAATCGTTGCCTTCTTTGAGCAATCAGATAGTGGCGCAGTTGTGTTTTCTATTGCAGGGCTAGCTGCGGCAAAGTTTGCAGAGATGGTGTTAGGGCGCACGGTAATTATTGCTGTGCCCTCGTTGACCTTTGAGTGAACAGTTGTTGATCCACCAAAAACCAACTGTGTTGCAGTGCAATCTGCAGCAACATCGACTGCATCAGTAATGATGCCAATTTTTAACTTCATTGCCACGCGACCAGCAACTTCTTTACCAAAGGCGTGTGAAACCACGAGAACTGCTGAAGGAGAGATTTCTCCAATGACATGTGCGAGCGCATCAGCTGATGCTGCAACGCCATGGCGGGCAAAGTCATCTGATTCAATGACAAGTACTTTTGTGACAGGCCCCTGATTAATGGAGGCTGCATAAGCCGCTCCTTTGCCAACAGGTGCTAGAACCAATGCTGTTACTTCACCAATGACAGCGCCAGCTGTTGCAATTTCAACCGTTGCTTTAGTTGCCTTTTCGCCAGCAAAATCAGCCAGGATTAATACAGTGCTCATATCAACTTCTTCTCACTCAAGAAATCAACAAGTTTTTGTCCGGCAGTTCCATCATCGGTAACAACAACACCGCCAGCTCGTGGTGGACGAGGAGCAGAATCAACTACTGCTGACCACGATTTTGTGAACTGCGCACCAGTACTTGCAAAGTCGCGGACATCTATAACCTTTTTCTTCGCAGCCATAATGCCCTTAAAGGATGGGTAGCGTGGTTCATTAATCTTTTCAACAACACTTATGACACAAGGAAACTCTCCATGGACTTCATCCACACCAGCCTCAGTTACTCGCGTAATCGAGACTTTCTTAGCGCCTGGATCTACCGAAACCTTAGAAGCAAAAGTTAATTGAGCACACCCCAGCTTTTCGCTCATCATCGCTGGAACAACGCTCATTCGGGCATCTGTTGATTCAGTTCCACAGATAACGATGTCAAACTCACCTTTAAAGATGACATTGGCTAAAACTTCAGCGGTCACAACAGCATCAGCGCCAACTAAGACAGGGTCGCTAATGAGAATCGCATCATTTGCACCCATAGATAAGGCTTTGCGAGCAGCTTCTGTCGCACGCTCTGGCCCCATTGAAATAACAGTGACTGTGTTCGCGCCACCTTCTTCATTTCCACCATGTGCTTCTGCAATTCGAAGTGCTTCTTCAACTGCATATTCATCTAAGTCATTGAGAACTGCATCGACGTTGGCGCGATCTAGTAATCCACCAACCATCTTCTTCTCAGCCCAAGAATCTGGGACCTGTTTGATGCAGACAGCGATCTTCATATGGCCAAGGTTACTGGCCAGTAACCAGAAAGGCGAACTAAATCTTAGATTTCACGCATGATTTGCCAACACGTAACCTCAAGGGCTACTTGAGTCTTTAGGAGTAACCGACCCTGTGAGCCATGAGTCCGAAAATGCGCATTGCAATCGTCACGGAGTCATTTTTGCCTCAGATCAATGGCGTCACTAACTCTGTTTTGAGGGTTCTAGAGCATCTAAAAAGCGAAGGCCATCAAGCCCTAGTAATAGCACCTGAGAGCATTGATGCTCCCCGCGAATATGCCGGCTTTCGCATTAAACGTGTTCCAAGTCTTGAAATGAAAGGCTTGATTCCACTTGGCTTTCCGCAACGGGCGCTAGAGCCTCTCATTGATGGCTTTGCACCAGATGTAATTCATTTAGCTTCTCCGATTTTTCTTGGCAAATATGCAACCAAGATTGCACAGAATCTCAACATTCCCACTTTATCCATTTATCAAACCGATGTTGCAGGATTTGCCCGTCATTACGGTTTAACAGTTGCGCATAACTCTTTGAAGAAGTGGGTTGCAAAGATTCACTCTTCCAGCGATCGCACATTGGCACCCTCCACTTGGTCTTGTAAGGACTTAGAACAAAGTGGAGTAAAGAATGTGCACCTGTGGCAACGTGGCGTCGATGCGGTGAAGTTCTCTCCAGAAAAGCGCGATATTGATTTGCGCTGTGAACTTCTGGGTTCACGCCCTGATCGCAAAATCATTGGCTACGTTGGACGCCTTGCAAATGAAAAACGAATAGATGATCTCAAAGTTTTAGATATCCGCGATGATATTCAACTAGTAATTGTTGGCGATGGCCCAGCTCGGGCTCGCCTTGAAAAGCACCTACCTAACGCCCGCTTTGTTGGTTATCAAAGTGGCGAGAACTTAGCCCGCTACTACGCATCACTAGATATCTTTGTTCACACGGGTGCTCATGAAACCTTCTGCCAATCTATTCAAGAAGCACTTGCCTCGGGTGTTCCAGTAATTGCACCTAATTCAGGTGGGCCAGTAGATCTGGTCAAGCACGGTTGGACTGGATATTTGATTAATACAGCCGACTCAGTTGCACTCAACCAAAACGTCAATAATCTCTTGAATAAGCATGAGCCAGCAATTTTGCGCGAGCGTACCCGCTCATCAGTCATTGATAACTCGTGGGGCCTTGTAAATGAGCAGCTAATGAATCACTACAGAGAATTAATCCAAGTAAGGCAACTTCGTATGAAGGAGAATGTCGCATGAAGATAGTCCACATCGCTAACTTCTATGGCCCAAAGTCAGGTGGGATTAAGACAACCCTGCATCAATTAGGCACGGGCTACGTGGCTCGTGGTCACTCATTTACCTACATCGTCCCCGGAACTGGGTTCTACTGCGAAGAATCAACAAGTGGCACACGTATAACACTGCCCTCAATTGAAATACCTTTCAGTGGCGGCTATCGCATCATTCGCAACAACCGAGATGTTAAGAAGCTTTTAATCACACTTAAGCCAGATGTACTAGAGATTTCAGATCGATTCACTCTCTCAAAGATTGGTGCGTGGGCAGGTCAGCGAAATATCGCAGCAGTAGTTTTTAGTCATGAAACATTAAGTGGATTAGCTAAGAACTACTTCCCTTTCTCTCTCAAGCGCATCGTGGATTGGCATAACCGCAGACTCTCTTCACGCTTTAAGCATGTAATCACCACAACTGAGTTTGCGTCTAAGGAATTTGAAGAGATTAAGACAACCAACCTTGTGAGAGTTCCACTCGGTGTGGATTTGGATAAGTTCTCTCCATACTTGCGAAACGAAGATTTCCGAGAGGATTTACTTCAAGGCGCAGATGTTCTACTTGTTCACTGCGGTCGCATGTCTCGTGAAAAGCACCCAGCCCGTTCAATTGAAGCTCTGAAGGTTTTACTTGAACGTGGCATTAATGCTCGATTGATTTATGTTGGTATCGGTCCTATGTATGTGGACTTGCGTGAAAAAAGTAAGGGCCTACCTGTTACTTTCCTTGGCTATATTGCAGATCG
>JBDLTD010000035.1:0-7716 GCA_039799185.1 Actinomycetota bacterium
TTGGGCATGAACCGGCGCCAGCTGAAACAACATAACCGGTGATTCCTGGGTCTACGTCTGCGCCAGGAGTCCAGCGAACAACCACCCCTCTAGCGCCAAGATAAGAGGTGACATTTGTCGGTGCGTTAGGAAGCGAGTAAGTCGCTGCTTGCGCTGTTGGAACTAGTAATGAAACTAGTAGAGAGGTGACTATGGCAAGTGTGCCCAAGCCGGTAATTTTTCTTGTTGAGAGAGTTATTTTCATGTGTCCATCTAAACACTGCCCAATTCCACTCAGGTGTCTATTAGGTAACGACATGGTTACTACAGGGTGAAAAAGGTTACGACAAGCCCAACTTTAAAAGCTCATCCCACTTCACACTCTTAACCCGAGGTTTACCCTTTGGTTCACCGGCAGCTACCTCGGCTTCATTAATTTTCTGCCACGCGATTTGATCAACAACTACCTGGTGAGTCAACAACTCTGAAATATCACCATCTGCCTTAGGTGTTTTTAAATCACTAATCATCAGCTCAACAACTGCTGCTGCATCTGATTTATTAGTGCCAATGACTCCTGATGGACCGCGCTTAGCCCAACCAACTACATACATATTCTCTTTTACTCGACCATCAGTGTTAACAACCTTGCCATTTTCATATGGCACACCGTTAATTCCAGCTGTTTGATAGCCAATAGCAGTAATAACTAATCCGCACTTAATAGTGACATCACCATTAGGGGTTGAATACACAACGCCTTCAACGCGATCTGTACCAAGAATTTGCTTAGGTGTGTGTTGGAAAAGAAAACGCATAGTGCGCTCATGCGCGCTTTTTTGTGACTGTGCAATCAAAAGCATTGCATCAAGGTTACTTTTCACATCTTTTTCAGGCTCTGCCCCTGCGCGAACTATCGCTGCATCAATGTCTTCTTTATTAATGACAACATTGGTGTGTTCAAGCTTTGGTAGCTCTCGAAGTTCTGGGGAGGTAAAAGCTGCATGCTCCGGTCCGCGGCGAGCGCTGATATAAACATCGCGCACAGCGCTTGCTTTAAAGGCATCAATTGCATGATCTGCAGTATCTGTTGGATCTAGCTCACTTGGTTCTAGCGCCAGCATACGTGCAACATCCATCGCAACATTGCCTGCTCCAATGACAACTGCGGTATCGCAATCCATTGGAACCTTTACGTCAACATAATCTGGGTGCGCGTTATACCAAGGGACAAAGTCTGCAGCCGATAGCGAACCAGGTAAATCTTCTCCTGGTATTCCAAGACTCTTACCTAAGTGAGATCCAGTTGCAATTACAACTGCGTCATATTTTTCTTTGAGTTGGGCAACACTTATCTCGCTGCCAATTTCAATGTTAGCAAAGAGGCGAAAGTTAGGATCTGCTGCAATCTTTTCAAAGACTTTAGAGACAGTCTTAATCTTTGGATGATCTGGTGCAACACCACTTCGAACTAATCCCCATGGCGTGGGAAGACGTTCAATCATGTCTATTGCAAAAGTTCTATCTTCGTTTTGTTGATTGTGTAAGGCTTGCGCTGCAAAATAGCCCGCTGGTCCTGCGCCAACGATTGCTACTTTAAACAATGGCACAGCCAACTCCTTTAATCATTCTTCTGGCGGAGACGAGGAGATTTGAACTCCTGAAGGGTTTAACCCCTTACCTCGTTAGCAGTGAGGCGCACTCGACCGGGCTATGCGACGTCTCCGAGTACGGGTAAAGAATACAACCTCCAATGGCTAGCGACTTACTTACCTCTTCGAAGCCTAAAAAGTAAGCCTCCAACCATAATAATCAGGAGAAAGATCAGGCTAATGGGAAGTGGCTTGTTGTCTCTTGAAATGGGTTGAATCTCATCACTCGGGACATCGACTAATTGCTGTGCGCCCACTGGTAATCCTTGAGATAGCAATATTCTTGCTTCAAACAAAAAGAAATACCCTGCCCAATACAGAGCAGGGTATTTCTATTTAATTGCCTAACTTATGAACCGAATACGGTCTTCCAATCGGAGATTGTGAGTTTGTAGAACGCACCACCTTCGAGTGTCTTTTGATTGAACTTAAGGATTCCATTCTTGCTCTTTGTGGTTAGGTCTGGGCGCGCTGTATATGCGCCAGTGGTATGTACCTGAGCGTTGAAGTAGAAGTATTTGTTCGTATCCCCGGCCTTGGCATGCATTGAGGTAACGTCGATGATTCCTGATGATTCCTCATCAATTGTCATGAAGTTTGATGCACCTGTCGCGAAGTATTCTGGATTGAACTGCGCAACAACTGCCAACTTTCCATCCTTAGGGCGGAAGGCAATGATACGTGCAACATGTGCGTTGCTACCTGGATCTTCTTGCAACAAGACGATGCCATCGGAAGTAATTGTCATGTTGTCAGGCTTGCTTAGGTAAGGCTCTTCTGAACCATCAAGTAGTAGTTCGAGCTTTGCACCGAGTTCAGGCTTTTGACCATCAACAAATGTGAGTCTCCAGAACCCGCCACCATCGCGAGAAACGCTTGGTGTTGCTGGGTTTGGCTTTGTTGCACCTGGATCTTTGTTTGATTCAGTTGTAACAAAGTAGAAGACGTTTGGATTTGATGGATCCCATTGACCATCTTCAACGCGTGACATTTCTGTTCCTTTTGCCGCATGATCAACCTGTTGGGTTTTCATGTCAGCATCCCAAATCGTCTTTGTGAAAGTCACATCTACAGCCTTGTTCTTTCCATATGCTGCACGGAAAGCATTGTCGTTGGCAATATTTGGAATACTCATTACGTGAAGGTCACCGTTTGTTAGGCCAGCCTTGTCAGCAAAAGTACCTGTGGCTGTCTTTGTTCCAACATACATAAAGAGTTGAGAATCTGTTGCTGAGCCGTCTTCATTGCCCATCACAACAGTGTTCTTTCCTGGCTTTAGGTTTGGCATCAAGTTTTCCCATGATGCTAATCCCATTCTTGGAAGATTGATTCCGTTTCCATCCATATCAAATGCGAAACCTCGACCGTATCCACTGTCACCATCTTCTTCACCCGCTAGGAATACAGCTCCGTCATAACCAAGAGTTGTTGCTCCATCCTTGAATGAGAGGCTTCCAGCTTGGACGAGAGTTGCTGAACAGAAGCGGCTGATGAAGTTATCCATACCTAAAGTTTGAGTTGTTGGTGCTGCACCCTTAGGGCTCACTTGGTATGTCTTTGTGTTGTAGTTATAGAAACTCCATGACTTAATAAAGTCTGAGGCACTGCTAACACGTGTACCGTCTCTATTCAAAGTTAACTTTGAAATGGATACGCCTAGAACAGGCTTGCCTGCATCTGCAGCTTTTGCAAGTGTTCCAATTGCGCCGTATGAAGGAACTTCATGCACTGAAAGCATTGTAATTGTTCCATCTTCATTGCGATAAGCACCCATTCCATCTGGAATACCTCTGATTGTAAGTCCTGTAATTTGATCGCCTGCATATGCAAGAGCTTTAATGCTTGCCGCACTTGTTGAGGCTGTAATGTATTCGGGTTTTGTTAATACTGAGTTTGCTACTGCTGATCCAGCAACAGTTGCGAGAATTGCAACTCCAGCCACGACCTTGTAACGAGTTTTCATTTATTTTCCCTGTCTGATGAGTTATAGGTGCAGCCCTCTCTCGAGGCTACTTAGTGGGAAATGATGTCTTTAGCAGGTAGAGTAAAAGTGTTCTGTGAGCGAAGATTTAAACAACTCAAGGTGAACAAATTTTCTTGCTTTCATCCATCCAATTTGGATTAAGTTCACTCTGTGTTTACTTTTCTGATTTAGGATTTATCAATGAGTGTCATATCTAGGCGAATACTTGGTTTTGGATTAATTTCAGCTCTCGTTTCAATAGTATTTCCTGCCTTTGGTGCTCCAACTCCTACGGTTAAGTGTCGCTTTCTTGGCCAGACAACCATGTTCAATGGAAAGCGATACACCTGCATTAAAGGAAAAAGTAAGGGCAAGACAATTCTGATGTGGGATTCAGGAAAACCTATCCCTACCGCTTCCCCTACTCCATCGCAGACTCCGACACCATCACCATCTAGTTCACCCACAGTCTCACGTGAACCAGTGGTCATAAAGAAAATTGAAATTCCTGTTGCGAAATCCTCAGAAGTTCCTGTCAATTCGACCAAATCATTTAAGGCAAATAATCATTTTGGGTATGAAACCACGTACATCATCGCTAGAAATTCAGAGGGTTTGATTGCGATGAATGCGACATGTACTCACAATGGTTGCACAGTTGCTATTGCTGCAGAAGGTTTACTCTGCCCTTGTCATAGCGCTCTCTTTGATCCTAAGAATGGCGCATTACTGCGTGGCCCCGCCTCCTATCCACTTGATCGCGTCGTTGTGCGTGAAGCAGATGGCGTTATCTACATAACAGATTAGTCTGGCCAGAGCGTATTTACTCTATTAACCCTTCTTTAGCTTCGAATTAAATGAAAAAGAATTTACAGTTATTCTCTTCACCGTTACGCTCACCATATGGAAAATTCAGACAAAGCGTTGGATACCGGCAGCAAGCGCGTTTATGACGTTGCGCCATCAGAGATGTTTGGCGAGTTCATGAAAACAGGTTGGGCGCCAACACCTTTGGAGGGAATTACACAGGATGAAGTAATTCCTTACTGCGTTACGCGCAGAGCAGATCTTTCAGCTGCTTTTGCCGGGTTAAGAGTTATTTTGCCAAGTGGTGAATTAAAGCAGCGCAGCAATGACACTGATTATGACTATCGCCCTCATAGCGCTTTTGCTTACTACACCGGAGTGCAAGGTGTTGAAGCAAACCCACATGCCGTTCTTGTATTAGAACCAAGTACAGAAGGCCACACACCAATCTTGTTTATCAATCCCCGCTCTACTCGTGACACCGATGCATTCTTTAGAGATGCGAAAAATGGTGAACTCTGGGTGGGTCGCAGATTTACAACTGATGAAGCGGCACAGCGTTATGGAATTGAGGTTCGCCCTGTAACTGAGTTAGCTGCCTTTCTAAAAGGTGGAAAAGCAGTTGCACTTCATGGCTATGACGAAGTTGTAGATACAACTGTCAAAGTACATCCACGCGCTGAAGAGCTTATTAATTTTGTTTCAGTTGCTCGCCTTATTAAAGATGAGTACGAGATTCGTGAAATGCAAAAAGCTGTTGATGTTACTCACCGTGGTTTTAGTGATGTAATCAGTGTTCTACCTGCAGCAGTTAGCACACCGCGCGGTGAGCGTGTTGTCGAAGCAGCATTTTTCGGTCGTGCACGTGTTGAAGGCAACACTCTTGGATACAACACCATTGCGGCAAGTGGTTCACATGCATGCGTGTTGCACTGGAATCGCAATGATGGTGAAGTAAAACCTGGAGATTTGTTATTACTAGATGCTGGTGTGGAAGTAGATTCTTATTACACGGCCGACATAACTAGAACTCTTCCCGTGAGCGGAAAATTCACACCGATACAACGCTCCCTCTATATGTTGGTCTATGAGTCTCAAAAAGCTGGAATTGCTGCGATTAGAGCCGGTGTTCCATTTCTAGATATTAATCGCGCTAGCCACACTGTTTTAGTGCAAGGTTTAATTGATATGGGAATAATCAAAATGAGCCTTGAAGAGGCGATGGACCCACAGGTGAGCCTGCACAAGCGCTGGACCTTGCATGGCGTGGCCCATATGTTAGGTATGGATGTTCATGATTGCGCTCAAGCACGTGCTGATCAATATCGTGATGGAATCTTAGAAGCAGGAATGATTTTAACTGTTGAGCCAGGACTTTATATTCAACTCGATGATGAACTTTTCCCACCTGAATATCGCGGCATTGGTATCCGTATCGAAGATGATGTCTTGGTTACAGAAGATGGTTGCATCAACTTGTCTGAAAACATCCCTCATCACCCAGATGAGATTGAAAGCTGGATGGCTTCTCTACGCTAAAGACATACCCAAAGATGCAGCAAGCAGACCTAATACAAGGGATGCACTTAAGTTAATTGCTGCATCCTTATATTTCTTTAGCTCATAGGCTAAAAAGAAATCCAACATGAAAGTTGACCATGTTGTGAACGCTCCTGCAAAACCAATTGCAAAGAGGGCGTAAATATTTTCTGCACTCTTCATGGTTAGACCAAATACAAATGAACCTAAAACATTAACAAGTAATATTCCATACGGCTTATCAGTGAACTTGCGAACGTATTGATCTATAGCAAATCGGGCAGGTGCACCGATGGCTGCTCCTAGAATCACAAGAAGTGTTCTCATGAGCGCACCGGAATCACTTTTCTGGCAATGGGAAGAACGAGAAGAATAATCACCATTGAAAACATCACGTTGTGAAAGAGGAATAGCTGCCCACCCTCATTTGGTTCAAGAGTTAAACCTGCAACTGCTGAAAATGTTGTTAGTCCTGCGCAAAAGCCTGGAAGTAAGAAGTTCCGTAGGTTCTCATTGCCGCGGCGTTGCATTAAAACAAGTAAGAAAGTAGCCAGGGCTACACCGATTAAGTTGGCAGTTAAGGTCGCAGAGCGCCCATCACTGAGTTCAATCCCCAGCCAGTAGCGAACTAGGGAGCCTAAAACACCGCCTAGTGAGACTAGAGCTAAGGATTTCAGTGGGGCAAAGCTTTCTTAGCAACACCAGAAACAATGCGTGTTACTACGCTAATTACTATCGCTGCTAATACTGCAGACCAGAAGTTAGTGACATCTAACATGTCACTCCAGTCAGCAAGTAACATCAATATCGCTGCATTTACAACTACAAGAAATAGTCCAAGCGTCAAAATTACTGCTGGCAGTGTTAATAGTTTAAGCAAGCTTCCAAGGGTTGCATTAAGTAGTCCAAAGAGAAGTGCAACCCAAAGGTAGGTAGTGAAACCACCTAGAACATCAATTCCAGGAATCAGCGCAGTTGCTATCCAAAAAGATAAAGCAAGGGCTGCCCAACTGCGAAGAAGTTTCATACCTCTATTAAAGACCCTCGCGCCTGCGAATCTTGGAACCTAGCCAACGTGCTGGATCATATTTAATATCTGCAACGCGCTCCTTCATTGGAATAATCGCATTGTCAGTGATTTTGATGTGTTCTGGGCACACCTCAGTACAACACTTGGTGATGTTACACATTCCAAGGCCATGCTCTTCTTGCGCACTCTTTTTACGGTTCTTCAACATATCCAACGGGTGCATATCTAGCTCTGCAATACGAATAAAGAATCGAGGTCCGGCAAAAGACTTCTTATTCTCTTCGTGATCGCGAACAACGTGACACACATCTTGGCAAAGGAAACATTCGATGCACTTGCGGAACTCTTGACTTCGCTCAACATCGATCTGTTGCATGCGTGCTTGCCCTGGAGCTAAATCTTTAGGGTGCTCATAAGCAGGAACTTCCATCGCCTTTTTGTAATTAAAGGAAACATCTGTCACTAAATCTTTAATGATTGGAAATGCTCGAAGTGGTGTGACAGTAATTGTCTCTTCTTCACCAAATGAGGCAACCTGTGTCATGCATGCAAGACGTGGCTTTCCATTGATTTCCATTGAACATGAACCACATTTACCGGCTTTACAGTTCCAGCGAACAGCAAGATCGCCCATCTGTGTGGCTTGTACACGGTGAATGACATCAAGGACAACTTCGCCCTCATTAGCCTCTACGACTACATCTTTAAGTCCACCGTCAGTTGAATCTCCACGCCAGATGCGAAGT
>JBDLTD010000036.1:0-7633 GCA_039799185.1 Actinomycetota bacterium
CAAACTTAGAAATAGCTTTTGAAGCTGCGCTGTTACTGCATCAGAGTTGGAATTGCCCTCAACAATGCATTCCTTGAGGCTGGCAGAAATTAGAGTAAAGGCAGCTGTATTTACTGCCTTTGAAACTGCAGACATTTGAGTGACGATCTCTTCGCAGTTGCGACCCTCTTCAAGCATGCGAGAAATGGCACCTAACTGTCCCTGAGCTCTCTTGATTCGCTTTGAAATTGCGACTACTTGCTCTTCATCTGAGAGAACATGTGCAATCTTTTTAGTGCTCATCAGCACTTACAACGATCTTGCTCGGCAACGCCCTCTAAAGCTTCTTCTATATGTTGGCCACACCCTGACCATGTGATTTTCTTACAGACTGAGCATGTAGCAGGTGAACACATCTTCATTTCTCCCTAAATAGCGGCTGAGGGAGAAAAAGTAGCATACCCCGGGGGGTATGGTCAAATACCGGTAATCCGCACGGCAACCAGGGCAACACCAGCCACCAGCGCCCAAGCAATCAGGCCCATAACCATTGGGCGTGCACCGATCGCGCGAATTGCCCTCCAACGCACACCTGTACCAAGTGCAACTAATCCAGCACCAAGTAATAGCTTGCTAGTTAGCACGATTGCGTCATGAATTCCAGTAGGGATCTCAAAAATATTTTGAATTACTGCAACAGCAATAAATCCAAGAACAAAGAATGGAATCAATGGGACCTTGGCAGACTCTTGAGCGTTCTGACCCTGGGCCTTTAGGTACTTGCGATGGCGAAGTGAAAGTATTAAAACAATTGGTGCCAGTAAGCACACACGAGAGAGTTTGATGACAATTGCAGACTTAACTGCGTCATCACCCCAAACAGATGCAGTAGCAATTACTTGACCCACATCATGTACGGCTGCTCCAGCCCAAGCACCAAAAGTTTGATCACTTAAACCCATTAAGTTCCCTAGAAATGGCAGAACAAAAATAGAAAGAGTTCCACATAAAGAAATCAAGGCAATTGCATAAGAAGTCTCTTCTTCAGTTGCACGCGTTTGTGGACGAATTGCTGCAACCGCAGTTGCACCACAAACACCAAAACCAACTCCGATAAGTAGACCTAAATCCCCACTCATTTTGAATAATTTAGAAAGACCTAATATTCCAAAAATTGTGATGCTAACTACCAAAATAACCGTGATGACACCTTCTATGCCGATGGCCTTGAGTGAAACAACACTGACTTGGGCACCTAGAAGTGCAACACCAATGCGCATTAATTTCTTACTGGATAGTGCCGTACCAGCTGCGGCAAAGGTTGGCCATGTAGCAAAGTTTGCGATCAAGAATCCAAATCCAACACAAAGAGCTAAGGGGCTGATCGCAGGTTGAAAACTATTAATCTGAAATGCAACAGCGACTACCGCTGCAATTAAGCCAAGGCCTGGAAGTGTTTTAGTCATTTAGATACCGAGCTTTGCAGACCAACTACTTAACTGCTCTGAAACTTGATCGGTGATTGTTATTTCATCGCCATCATTGAGTTTCTCTGGATTCACACGATTTGCCCCTGGCAGGCGGCCTCCAGCGGCTTTAACTTCTTGGGCGAATTCATTAGTTCTGTTGTTGCTTCCATCTACCGATAATTTGGAAGCATCAATAGCAATGACAAAGTGTGAAATCTGTTGAGGCAGCGCATCCTGGCTAGCTGCAAACATGTCAGGAATATTCTTTGCAAGAGTTGGACCAATCAGCATTCCTGTCAGTGACTCAACTAAAACTGCAATTGCATAACCTTTGACGCCACCTAGTGGTGCAAGCATTCCGGCAAGTGCTTCCTTTGCATCAGTTGTTGGTGCACCATCTTTTGTAAAGGCCCAACCTGGTTCAAGTTCTGCGCCTGCTTGTGCTTTTGCCTGAATCTTTCCGCGAGCAACCGCACTCGTTGCTAAATCAACAACAGTCGGTGGGTTGGTTGGAATTCCTGCCGCAATAGGAGAAGTTGAAAGTAAAGATTGATTGCCACCCCAAGGTGGCATCACAGCTGGCCCGGTACTAAATGCAATTCCTACTAATCCACGATTAATCATTGGCCATACATAAATACCCAAAGCGCCACAGTGATTAGAGCGTCCAACACCTACAGCGGCAACTCCATTGACCATTGCGCGCTCAGATGCAATTTCAGATGCTTTTTGTAATTGCCAATGGCCCAATCCATCATCACCATCAAAGACAACCAAACTTGGCAAATCTGTAACTGTTTTTAACTGTGCTTTTGGATTGATACCGCCTGCTTGTAAACGCGAAAGATAAAAGGGCAAGCGCATCAATCCATGGCTTCCAATTCCCCATCGATCACTGGCAACGATGCAACGCGCAGTTGTAGCTGCCTCTTGTTTAGGAACACCCGCTGCCTCTAAAAGTGAGGTCGCAGTTTCAATTGCCGAACCAACCTTTAACGTGGCCATTAGTTGCCACTTTCCTTCAAAGCACCAACTGCATGAGTGGCTGGCTTGGAATTAAGAACCAATGCGATATTTGATGTGAGAATTTCATTAATTCTCAGTTGGCTCTGGCTAGTAATTCCAGCCACGTGCGGCGTAAGAATGAGGTTAGAAATGCCTTCCATCTCACCTTTAATTGGTGGCTCATGAACTCGAACATCAAGTGCTGCCCCAGCAATAGTTTTAGCTTTCAGGGCACTCATGAGATCAGCTTCATTGATTACTTCCCCGCGACCCACGTTCACGATGATTGCGTCAGGCTTCATCAATGCAAGTGTTGCTGAATTCATAACGCCATTGGTTTCCGGCGTTGATGGCATGTGAATGCTAACGACATCACTGCGCTTTAAAACATCTTCAAAAGTAGTTAGTTCAATTCCTGAAAGGTTTTTTGCATATGGGTCATAGCCAAGAACGTTGCAATTAAAGCCTTGAATGAGTTTGGCTGTTGCAACTCCTGTGGCACCGCATCCCAATAATCCCCATGTAAGGCCAGAGAGTTCTCGGCCCGGAGTGCGCACCCAACCACCATTGCGTGTTGCAACATCATGTCCTGGGATATTGCGAAGTAATGCAAGTGCCAAGCCAAGTGTTAATTCACCGACGCTAACGGCGTTTGCACCAAGTCCTGCAACCACAACAACGCCAGCAGCATCTGCGGCTTTAATATCAATATTGTCTAATCCAACACCGGCTCTAGCAATCACCTTAAGATTTGGAGCGGCCGCGATGATTTCTGCAGTTACCTTTGTGCGATTACGAACTACTAGTGCTGTTACATCTTTAAGAGAAGCTTTGAGTTTTTCAGGGTCATTCCACAAATCATCATTTCGGATAATGGGAAAACTCCCTTCCAGCTTTTGGAAGGGAGTTCCCCATACATCTTCAGAGATGAGAATCATTATGCAGAGATATACAACTTCGTGAATGTGAACTCACGGTGGCCCATAACTTCAGCCTTGCATAGACGACCATTAACAGTGTCATAAATGACATCCATCATCATGTCGCCAGCTTTAGTCATATCGTATTCATAGCGAAGGACTCCAGAAACATCAAGATCGATGTGCTCAGACATTGACTTTGCAGTCTTGATATTTGCAGTTAGCTTCAATACAGGAACGATTGGGTTACCAATAACGTTTCCTTGGCCTGTTGGGAACAAGTGGATTACAGCGCCACCTGCAGCCATCAGAGTTACGCACTCTGCTGCAGCAGATGATGAATCCATGAAGTACAAGCCAGGCTTTGCAGGATCAGGCATTTGTGCAGGTGTTAGAACACCAACGACAGGGACGGAACCTGTCTTTGCAATGTTTCCAAGTGCCTTCTCTTCAATAGTAGTGAGGCCACCAGCAATATTTCCTTGTGTTGGCTGTGAGCCAAGAAGGTTTGCACCAGTTGCTTCAATAACCTTGATGTAGTTGTCATATGTGAGCTGGAACAAATCACGTGTAGCAGCATCAATGCAACGCTCTGCAATGAGGTGCTCTCCACCGGTTAGCTCTGAAGTTTCTCCAAAGAAAACAGTGCCGCCAGCATCAACCCAACGGTCGACTGCCTCAGATGTTGTTGGACAAGAGCCGAGACCAGAAGTTGTGTCTGACTCTCCGCACTTGATTGACATGATCATGTCGCCCATTTCAGCTTCAGTGCGAACAAGACCAGATGCATCTTGTAAGAACATTGCTGCAACACGGCTGGCTTCTTGAATAACTTGTAGGTCACCCTTGCCTTCAATTGAAAACGCTGCAACTGGCTTTCCAGTCTTTGCAATTCCATCTGCAACACGTTGTGTCCACTTTGGCTCAATACCAATAACAACAACTGCAGCAACGTTGGCATTAACGCCAGTGCCGATAAGTGTGTCAAAAGTTAATTGAAGATCTTCACCAAACTGCAGACGACCAAATGCGTGCGGTAGTGCCATCGTGCCTGGAATAACTTTTGCAACAGCTTCTGCAGCTGCATTTGAAAGGTCATCGAGAGGCAAAATAATGACGTGATTGCGGATACCCATAGTGCCGTTTTCGCGGCGGTATCCAGTTAAGCGCGGCTTGCTTCCCATCGATAACTCCTCATGTTGTGTGTGTGAATGTAATCGCCCTTTTTGATGGCAGCTGATGCAAGTCCGACTTTGATGCCGTACTTAATAATTGCGTCACCCTCTGCAAGATCTGCGAGCGCAAATTTGTGTCCAAGAGGAAGCGCATGATTTAAGACCGCGGTGCTCTCAGTTCCTTCTTTTACCGAACGCCCTTGAAGGGTTCCAGGTTGCAGATCTGTCATCGCAACAGCAACGTTGTCGCCATCGTGGTGAAGCAGGAACTGCGGTGGTGTTATTGCCATATCTACACACGCCTCTCATCGCTTAAATTGGGTAGTGGTCTGACCTCTTGCGGGAGTCTAGGACAGTTGAGCGTGTTCCGTCTAGCCCCCTGCCCAAATATCTTGAAGTGGTCTAACCTGTTGCCATGAAAAGCGAGCTTCGGTACGGAATTATCGGCGCAGGCAGCATGGGCCGCGAGCATATAGAGAACATCAAGGTCATGGGCGGGGCCACCGTGAGCGCAATCAGTGACCCACATAAGGCCTCCCAAGAAGCAGCCCTAGCTATGGCGCAAGGTGCCAAAGTTTTCAGTGATCACCGAGCCCTGATCGATTCTGGTCTCGTTGATGCAATTATCGTTGCAACGCCTAATGACACTCATGCAGCCGTTCTTAAGGATTGTCTTGCCAGTGACATCGCTGTATTTGTTGAAAAGCCTCTAGCAACAACGGTTGAAGATTTGAAATCAATTTTGGCTTGGGATGAGAAGCGAAGTGCAATGACCTGGATGGGCCTTGAATATCGTTTCATGCCACCAGTTGCTGAAGCTATTGCCCGTGCAAAAGAAGGCGAAGCTGGAAAAATTCACCAGGTAACTATTCGTGAGCACCGTGAACCTTTTTATCCAAAGGTAGATGACTGGAATCGCTTTGCTGAGCGCACAGGTGGAACTCTGGTTGAAAAGTGTTGTCACTACTTCAATTTGATGGATTTAGTGATTGGCCAACAACCTGTTCGAGTCTTTGCATCAGGTGGGCAAAGCGTGAACCACCTAGATGAAAAATATGATGGCAAGCAAGCTGACATGTTAGATAACGCCTACGTAGTTCTTGAGTATGCAAATGGTGCTCGCGGAATGTTAGATCTTTGTATGTTTGGTGAAGGCTCATTCGATAAAGAGATTCTGACAATAGTTGGCGATGAAGGAAAGATCGAATCCTTCTTGCCTTCACAGATAGTCCGCGCTTCACGCCGTGAAACTATTGGAAAGCTCTCTGGTTGGAAACAGGGAGCCAGCCGTGGAAGTGGCAGTGAGCAAAAGATTGTTCACAACTACGATGTGAAATACATGGGTCACCATTACGGTGCTTCCTATATTGAACACACCAGATTCCGCGATGCTATTTTGAATTCAACTCCAGCAGAAGTGACGCTAAAAGATGGCGTAACAAGCGTGGTTACAGGCCTTGCTGCTCATAAGAGTATTAATGAAGGCCGAGTTGTTGAAATTAAAGAGCTGTGGGGTTAATGCACACAATCATTCTCGATACTGATATTGGTAGCGATGTGGATGATGCTTTAGCTCTGGCCATGTTATTAGGCTCTGATTCAATAGATTTTTTGGGTATAACTACCGTTTATGGAGACACCAAACTCAGGGCACAAATTGCTGCACACTTATGCCACTTAGCTAATAGGTCCATACAAGTATTTGCTGGATTAGAAAAACCTTTATCTGGGCACGAAGTCTGGCTTTCGGGCTCCGAGGGAAAAGCATTTTCAAATTTGGATCAATATGCTCCTGAAAGTAAATCAGCGGTAGATTTCTTGGTAGAAAAAGTTAACCAAAATCCTGGCCAAATCGAAGTTATCGCCATTGGTCCACTTTCAAATATTGCATCCGCAATCCATCAATCGGAGAGCTTTGCAACAAATGTTAAGCAACTTTGGATAATGGGTGGTGATTTTACGAAAGATAAGATTGAGCACAATTTCAAATGTGATGTTGCTGCGGCAAAAATTGTTCTAGAGTCAAATATTTCAATTACTATCCTGGATCTACCCTCCTCACAAAAAACTATTATGAAGAAGGATGAAATAGAAAAGATTAAGAGTTCTGGAAAGCTTGGTCCAACCTTGCACGCTGAAATACTAAATTGGATTCAACCCCGTGAGCAGGATTGGACCACCCCACATGACCCAATTGCCGTTTTAGCCATGCTAGCTCCAGAATTTTTTGAATTCTCTGAAAAGGGAACTGTCAAAATTGATCAGAACGGTCTCAGCGAGTGGCATTTAAGCAAAGATGGAAATGTTAATAAAACTTCGCCTTCACTTCCTTCAGGGGCAGTGAATGCAATGATTTCATTGATTGCAAAAGTAGTTTAATTACCAGCTAGTCCATGGTTTTGCATGAGCATCAACGATTTCAGCCAACTGTTCTAGTCGTGGAATTGAAACTTCTCGCAACGCTTTAGGAATATCTGCAGCTCCAACAATGTCGGCCCAAACCGCTCGTCCTGCAAGGAATCCACTAGCCCCACCCATAGCGCAAGCCCTTACTGCTTCATTAAAGAATGGCTGTTTTACACCGTTTGATAGAACCACCCATGGCGACCCAATTGCTTCAGAGATTCTCTCGGCATTTTTGGTTACTAGATTCAGATCGCCTTCACCATGAAAAGGGACTTCGGCTTTATAAAGATCAGGCTTCCAATTCGCCGCTTCCTTTGCCGCGATAATTAACTCTTCTTCACGATTAAAAGATTTTGATGTGTCAGTTGGTGGCTTCACGATAATTTCAATAATCGAAGGCAACCCCGAAATTTTACAAAGTTTATTAAAATCTTCAACTAACTTGGCACGCGAATCGGGTGACTCATCATTGCGCCATAAAATTAGAAACTTTAATCCCACGCTTCCGATGTCGCGCATGCGAATGGGATCTACATCTAGATCAATTGCAGTATCTGTTGCAGCACCTCCTGCTGGACCAACTAATAAGTCAGCAGCTGCAATAAGTCCACAACTCCCCTTGAGCGCTTTCTGATTAAAAATCTCATCGATACCAAACTCTTGATCCACTAATAGGGCT
>JBDLTD010000037.1:0-9850 GCA_039799185.1 Actinomycetota bacterium
AAAGATGGCCAAGCAATTGCGCCAACTCATCGCATTCGATGAAACTCTGGCCGGTGGAATCATGACTACCCACATGGTCTTTGCTCAAGAAAATGACACAGTGGCACAAGCGCTAGCTCGACTTGTAGAGCACCGTGATCGCGATATTTCAGATGGCGTCGTTATTGTTGATAGCAAAGGCAAGTTAGTCGACCATATTCAGATTATTGAGCTCGTTGCTGCCAAATCAACTGCGCTGCTCAACACCTTAATCGGACCTCCTTATCCAACATCTGTGCAGATTGATTCACCACTTGAAGAAGTTATTGAAGAGTTTTCAAATAACCGTGGAGCATCCATCGTTGTTATTGATGAGAAAGGCAAACCTGTTGGTCGTATTTTGGCTGATGATTTAGTTGATGCGCTCAAGCCTGAAGAACAACATGGTTTATCCAAAGGAACCGGTGCGCTCTCATGACAACAACGCGCAAAATTCGCTTAGCCGCACTTCTCTCGGTTATGGGTCCAGGAATCATTGCTGGTCTTTCAGATGATGATCCAGCTGGCATCACGACCTATTCACAGCTCGGTGCCAAATTCGGCTACCAGATGCTGTGGGTACTTGTTCTCTCCACTATTGCTCTTGTGATCTTCCAAGATCTCGGTGCTCGCATTGGTGTTGTTACCCGTCAAGGTCTGATTGGTTTAGTGCGACAAAAATATGGTGCACGCTCTGGAACGCTAAGTGCTAGTGCATTAATCATTGCTAACTTTGGAACTCTCACTGCTGAGTTTGCAGGTATTGCTGTGGCCGGAGAGTTATTTGGCATCTCGCGCTTTATAACCGTTCCAGCAGGAGCTTTAGTAGTTTCATTCCTTGTGCTGCGTGGATCTTTTGCAAACGTTGAAAAGGTTTTCTTCGCACTCTCAGCAATCTTTATCTCATACATTGTTGCTGGCTTCATGGCACATCCCGACTGGGGCCAAGCTGCCCGTGGCGTTTTTGTTCCATCAATGCCATTTACACAAGATGCTATTTATCTAGCTACGGCAACGTTGGGTACAACCCTTGCCCCTTGGGGTCTGGCTTTCATCCAAAGCTACGCCGTTGATAAGCGCTTAACTCGCGATGATTTGAAACTACTTCGCATCGATGTGTGGACGGGATCTCTACTCACAGGAATTATCGGTTTCTTTGTAGTCATAACCTGTGCTGCAACTTTGAACAAACAAGGCATAACAGATATCACTGATGCCTCCCAAGCAGCTCAGGCCCTTGAGCCCTTAGCTGGCACATTAGCAAAAGCTCTCTTTGCAATTGGATTAGTGGGTGCAGCACTACTTGCTGCTTCGATTTTGCCCTTATCAACTGCCTACTCAGTAGGAGATCTCACAGGCCAACCTGCCGCACTAGATGATGGACCAAAAGAGGCACCCTTGTTTTATGCCACATTTGGTGTGATGACGGTATTGGCTTCAGGACTCATTCTTATTCCTGGTTTGCCACTGATTAAAGTTCTAGTTTTCACTCAGATTCTTAACGCAATCTTACTCTTACCACTTCTGCTTTTCATGTTTGGAATCTCTAAAGATGAGCGCTTAATGGGTGAGTTCGCATCAAGTTCTCGTATGCGTATTGTTTATGGCGCCATCATCGCTCTAGTTGCAACATGCGTTTTCGCTCTTCTCTGGTTCACGTTAAGTCAATAAATGATAAGAGCCGCCACGGCTAGTGACATCGCTGCCATAACTTCCATCTATAACGATGTCATTGCAACTACAAACGCGATCTATAGAGAAGACACTGTAGATGTGCTCGAGCGCATGGGTTGGTTTGAGGACAAAAGCGCGCATGGTTATCCAGTTATCGTTGCCGAACGTGAGGGCGAAGTGGTTGGCTACGGCGTTTTTGGTTCCTTTCGCTTCGGTGAGGGTTATAACCACACTGTCGAACACAGCGTCCACGTTGCGCAATCCCATCGCGGCCGCGGAATTGGCAAAGAAATACTTGAGAATTTAATAGCTTTAGCGCGTGAGCAACAGCGAAAAGTAATGGTTGCAGCGATTGATTCTACGAATCTAGCTTCTATAAAACTTCATGCTAGTTATGGCTTCAAGGAAAGTGCGCGAATGCCTCATGTTGCCCAAAAGCACGGGCAACTCTTGGACTTAGTTTTAATGCAGCTGGAGCTATAGAACTACTTTTGGAGCCCCTGGATAAAAGTAAGTGAGTTTTGGAAAATCAACTCTTGGTCATAATCCAAAGTGGCAACGTGATAACTGTTAACGAGTTCAATACGTGATTTATTCTTTGAACCTAAGCCATCCATGATGATTTCAGTGTTGGAGACCGGCAAAGTGTGATCTTCCACTGAGTGAAAGAGCTGGACTGGAACAGTTACCTTGCTCAAATTCTTTCTTGTTATCTTGAGCATCTTTAATAGTTCAGCAATTCCACGAGTAGGCAGAGCGTCATAGCCATGCTCAGTAATTCCTGGGCGCTTGATGTCATTGCCAACGCTGGAGCGTAGTTTCTGGATATGTGAGACTAAGTAGGCAAGTTGATGTGGCATGAAGGCAACGTGAATCATTGGATTTACTAAAATCAAACCAGAGAGTCGATTATTATTTGATTGGGCAATATTGAGTGTTGTTCCGCCGCCCATTGATAAGCCAGCAATAAAAACTTGATCACAGCTTTTGAACAGTTCTTCTAGTTCGGCTTGCACTTTCGCAGGCCACTCTTGCCATTTAACCTTATTAAGATCTTCTGGCTTAGTTCCATGACCCGGCAAAAGAGGGACACGCACGGTGTAACCCTTTGAATGCAGGAACTCTCCCCATGGGCGCATTGATGGTGGAGCGCCGGTAAATCCATGGACGAGCAAGACTCCAATGCGAGCATTTTTGCCTGAGCCCTGTGCCGACCAATCTTGCATCCAACCTGGGGGTGCTGTTTCAACTGCCATAGGTAAAAGAATACGCACCCTGTCAATGACGGTCCAATCACTTACTATCTCCACTATGCATCTCTCCCAAACTACTTTTGTGGTTGTTGACCTTGAAACCTCAGGTGCTGCTCCATCTACCGGCGCTGGGATAACAGAGATTGGCGCAGTAAAAGTACGTGGCGGAGAAGTAATCGGAGAATTTGAAACTTTCGTCAATCCTGGAGTTGAAATCTCAGCCTTTATTACTCAACTCACCGGCATTACAGATCAGATGCTGGCCAGCGCCCCAACAATCGGTCAAGTATTCCCCTCCTTTATTGAATTTATGGGACCAGAAAATGAAAATGTCTTAGTTGCACACAACGCACCTTTTGATGTGGGATTCCTCAAAGCTGCTGCGGCGCAGTTAAATTACCCATGGCCCAATCATCATGTTGCAGACACTGCCCGATTAGCCAGATACGTTCTGACTAAAGATGATGTCATTAACTGCAAGTTGGCTACCTTGGCCGAGTTTTTCGGAGCAACTACTTCTCCTACTCACCGAGCACTCGATGATGCCCGCGCCACTGTCGATGTTTTGCATGGAATTATTGAACGCCTTGGCGGCTTTGGAATTACTACGTTGCCACAGTTTAAAAAAGTTAAGAAGAGGCTAGTTTCTGGCTAAGGGCTGCCCATTGTGAAAGAAGCACAGTTGCTGCCCCACTATCTATTGCTTGTGTTGCCCTATCAATTCCTTTTTGCATTCGATCGTGCAGGTTTAATTCCATCTCACCTTCATAAGCTGCAATAGCTGCAGCTGCATTTAAAACAACGGCATCTCTGGGAGCACCTTTCTCACCAGCAAAAATCGCTGTAGTGATGCGTGCATTTTCCGTGGCATCTCCCCCAGCAAGTGCCGAGATGGGAGCTCTAGAGATTCCAAAATCTAAAGGGTCAAGTAGATCGCTAGATATCTGGCCATTGCCAAGAGTTAAAACAGATGTAGTTGTTGCAAGAGTTATCTCATCAAGACCATCATCGCCGCGAAAAACAAAGCCATCGACGCCTTTATCGGCAAGTACTTGAGCCATCACAAGATGCATTCGATCGTTTGCAACACCGATGGCTGCAGCCTTTGGCTTAGCTGGATTTGAAAGAGGACCCAAGATGTTAAAAACTGTTGGAACGCCTAATTCTTTGCGGGCGGGAGCAGCAAAGCGCATGGCTGGATGAAAGACCGGAGCAAAACAAAAGCCAATTCCAAGCTGTGCAAAAGTCGCTTCTACACCTATGCCATCAAGTGTTACTGCAACACCTAGCGCCTCTAATAAATCTGCTGCCCCTGATTTAGAAGATGCTGCACGGTTGCCATGCTTAACAACTTTGGCACCAGCGGCAGCGGCAATCATGGCTGCAGTGGTTGAAATATTGATTGTGTGGGCGCCATCGCCACCTGTGCCAACGGTGTCAACAGATCTCTCGGTTATTGAAATAGGCGCTGAATGTTCATACATCTGGGCAACAAGTGCTCCAACTTCTTCACTTGTTTCACCTTTGGCTTTTAAGGCAAGAAGAAACTTCTTAATTAATTCAGAATCTGCTTGGCCTTCTAAAATCTGTTTCATGCACCACTGAACATCGGCTGGTTCTAGGTCCAGGCCACTTTCTAGAATTGAGAAATTACGCTCCCACAACTCCTTCGACATTTTTAAACTACAGCAGGGGTTGTGCCGCGAAGTAGTTCAGCTGCACTTTTAGCTAGAGTGAAAGGATCAATAGGGTGGACAACCGATGCTTCTGCCAATGACCATGCAGCTAGCCAGGCATCTTCTTTGCGTCCAGTAATAACTAATACCGGTGGGCAGTTAAAGACTTCATCTTTGAGTTGTCGGGCAACACCCAAACCACCCTCTGGGACGGCTTCACCATCGAGGATGAAAAGGTCGATGTTTTTATTGTTATCAACGTAGGCACGAAGAGCGGCCGCAGTTGCAAATTCATGAATCTGATGTTCGGCAACATCGCTGGCAGTTCTAGTGCCCAAGGCGTCAATAACTGCCTTTCGTACAGATGAATCATCTGCATAAAGGAGAATCTGCTTCTTTGCCATGGCCTAAGTCTAGGCTCCCACAAAGGGTGTGCGAGTTGATTTTTGCCTCGAAAAATCTGTGGGCTGTTTCACTCCTGAACAGGGCGAATAATGACTGTGAAAGGGGGCTCCCGTAAGACGCAGGCGTAGTTTTCGGGAATAATAAGGACATGTCGAGTACATCCGTAGCTGCCCACCACAAGATCACCCGCCCCAACGCAGTAGCCGTTGGGACAATCGTGTGGCTTTCAAGTGAGCTGATGTTCTTTGCCGCACTGTTCGCAATTTATTTCACAACCCGCGCCGTGCAAGGTCCAACTATTTGGACAGAGTCAAGTCATATTCTTAACATTCCATTTGCAGCACTGAACACAACAATTCTTGTGCTCTCTTCTGTCACCTGTCAGTTCGGAGTTTTTGCCGCAGAGCGTTTCCAGAACCATCGCACAGGATCAATTTTTCAGTTAAACAAATGGGGAATGCGTGAGTGGTTCGCTCTGACTTTCTTGATGGGTTCATTCTTTATCGGCGGTCAAATTTATGAGTATGCCGCTCTTGTTTCAGAAGGTTTAACGCTTTCTTCAACCGCATACGGTTCAATTTTCTTTATTGCTACCGGTTTCCACGGCTTGCACGTGACCGGTGGTCTTCTAGCCTTTCTTATTGTGTTGGTCCGTGTTGCTAAGGCTCGCCGCTTTACTCACGAACAAGCCACAACGGCAATCGTTGTTTCGTACTACTGGCACTTTGTCGACGTCGTTTGGATCGCCCTCTTCTCCGCGATCTATCTAATTAAGTAAGGGAGCACAAATACTTCGTGAAGCGTTTATCGCGTTACCGTCGACATAAGGCCGCAGGTCCATTGCTTCTTATATTTGCGCTATTAACAATTGGTACAACTTTCTCTGTTGCAAGTGCAGCGGTTAAGGAATCACAAAGCGTTTCTGCTCGCACAGCTTCCATTGCAGAAGGGCAGCAGATCTTCCTCAAAGGATGTTCTTCTTGTCATGGACTCAATGCTGAAGGTGGCGCAATTGCGCCTTCTTTAATTGGCACTGGCGCTGCCTCCGTTGATTTCCAAGTTGGAACTGGCCGTATGCCGATGGCTGATATGAGCACTCAAGCAATGCGCAAAGCTCCGGTTTACAACGAAGAAGAAGTAGCGGCTTTGGCTGTTTATGTGGCATCTCTTGCCCCTGGCCCTGCCATTCCGGAGGAATCAGAACTCAATTATGAGCGCGATGGAAACTCTGCCGAAGGTGGAGAGTTATTTAGAAATAACTGCGCAATGTGTCACAACTTTGCTGGTCAAGGTGGTGCGCTATCGCAAGGTAAATACGCACCAACCCTTATGGGAGTTGAACCAAAACATATTTATGAAGCAATGGTTACTGGTCCACAATCAATGCCAGTTTTTAGTGATAAAACAATTACACCTGAAGAAAAGCTTTCACTTATCAAGTGGATCAAAGCCGCTGAAGCTGAGCCAAATCTAGGCGGTGCAACAATGGGACGTATTGGACCAGTTTCTGAAGGTCTGTTGGCATGGGTGTTAGGACTTGGACTGCTCATTGGTATTGCAGTCTGGCTAACTACGAGAGCAAGGTAGGCGCGAGATGTCTAATGAATTAACTCCTACTGATGACTCAGTAGCACCTCAACATGCACCTCGTGCAACAGATATAAACCCTGTCTCTGAAAAGCGTGCTGAGCAGCAAATAGCTATCCTCTTTGGGCTATCTGGTTTTGGCTCAGTTCTTCTCATTTATTCTTACATCTTTGTCGCTGATAATGTCTTTATTTTCATCCCAATTATGGGTAATCAAAATGCTCAGCAATTGGGTATCGGCATTGGTATGGCTATGTCGTTATTTTTCATAGGCATTGCTGCAATTCACTGGGCAAAGACATTGATGCCAGATAAAGAAGTTGTTAACCACCGTCATGAATTCCGCTCAAGTGATGAAGACCGTGAAGAGTTAATCAATACTGTTAAAGAAGGTGTTGCAGGTGTGCAACTAGGTCGGCGCAAGTTAATTAAGCGCTCACTTGGAGCTGCGGTTGGTCTCTTTGCTCTTCCTCCGGTTTTGCTTCTTCGCGATCTAGGTCCATTACCTGGAAAGCAATTGGAGACGACGAATTGGAAAGCAGGAACTCGCCTACTCACTGATCCGGGCAACCGCCCAATTCTGGCCTCAGACCTTGAAGTTGGTGCTGTCGTGCAGGTGCTGCCCGCTGTTGATCATCCAGAGGAGCGTCCTTTAAGTGACATTGCAAAGGATCCCGTTCTGCTCATTCGTTTACGCCCCCAGGATTTCCAATTAACACCTGAGAAATTTGCGATGACTCATGAGGGAATCATTGCGTTTTCTAAAATCTGTTCTCATATGGGTTGCGCAGTTGCACTCTATGAGCAACAGACAAAACACCTCTTGTGCCCATGCCATCAATCTACTTTTGATGTAACACGTGGCGCCAAGGTCATCTTTGGACCAGCAGCCAGACCACTTCCTCAACTCGATATCACTGTCGATGCCGAGGGGTCTCGTGCACCGTTTAATGAAGCTGTTGGACCTAGTTTCTGGGAGAGGAACTCACAATGACAACAACTGAAAAAATAGTGGGAAATACCGCGAACTTTGTTGATGAAAGACTTGGTGCTGCCAAGTGGGTCAAGAAGTCGCTTAACAAGGTCTTCCCTGATCACTGGTCCTTCATGTTCGGTGAAGTATGTATGTATTCATTCGTCATTCTTCTACTCTCTGGAACCTTCTTAACTTTCTGGTTTGATCCATCCCAAAAAGAAGTTATTTATAACGGTGCTTATGAACCACTCAAGGGCTTAAAGATGTCGGCGGCATATGCCTCAACTTTGAATATCTCATTTGAAGTTCGCGGTGGTTTACTCATGCGCCAAATCCACCACTGGGCAGCTAACATATTCATGGCCGCAATTGTTGCTCACCTTCTGCGCGTCTTCTTCACTGGTGCATTTAGAAAGCCACGTGAGTTCAACTGGATCCTTGGCATTCTTCTTCTCACTCTTGGCCTTGTAGAAGGACTCTTTGGTTACTCACTTCCTGATGACTTGCTATCTGGTACTGGACTTCGCATCACTTCAGCAATTATTCAAGCAATTCCAGTTGTTGGAACCTATGTTTCATTCTTCTTGTTTGGTGGGGCATTTCCGGGAACGGACTTCATCCCCCGCATCTTTACGCTCCATATTCTCCTTATCCCTGGAATCTTCCTCGCTGTCATCACAATTCACGTGATGTTGGTTTGGTACCAGAAGCACACACAGTTCCCAGGTGTTGGTCGCACAGAGAACAACGTTGTTGGACACCCAATTTTGCCGGTCTACATGGCTAAAGCTGGTGGGTTCTTCTTCGTTGTATTTGGAATCACTGCATTCTTAGGGGCCGTTGCATCGATTAACCCAATCTGGCTCTATGGTCCTTACACACCAGGTCAGATTTCAGCTGGGTCTCAACCTGACTGGTACATGGGATGGCTGGATGGATTAGTACGTATGGCTCCCCCATTAGAAACTCACGCGTTCGGTCACACGATCTCATGGAACATTTTGATTCCTGCAGTAATCGTGCCTGGAATCATCTTCACTGGAATGGCGCTCTATCCATTTATTGAAAGTTGGATTACTGGCGACAAGCGTGAGCATCACTTACTTGATCGTCCCCGTAATGTGCCTAACCGCACCGCTCTTGGCGTCATGTCAGTTACATTTGTAATGATCTCACTTATCAATGGTGGTAACGACATCATTGCTACAAACTTTGATCTATCCATCAACCAAATCATGTGGTTCTCTCGCATAGGAATCTTTATTCTGCCTCCGCTATCTTTCATCATTACTAAGCGCCTGTGCCTATCTTTACAGCGCGCAGATCGCGAACTACTTCTTCATGGAGCAGAGTCTGGTCGTCTACTTCGCTTGCCACATGGTGAGTTTGTTGAAGTTCACACACCAATCTCGCCAGAGAAGGCTTTCCTATTGCAATCACATGAGCAGTTGACACCACTTGAGATTGAAGATGTTGATGCACGTGGTGTGCGCAGACCAGGTGCAATTAAGAACAAGATTCAGCGCCGTTTAAGTAAGGCGCATGCCGTCTCTGTTCCTAAGGTTACTGAGCAAGAGCTCAAGGAGATCGAGAACCACTAGTTCGTTTTACGTATTACAAGCCAAACACCCAGGGCGGTAATTCCTATACCAAGGAAGCCTTGGGTGTTTACTTTTTCCCCAAAGAGAACGTAGGCCTCAAGGGCTGTTGCTGGTGGAACAAGATAGAACAGAGAAGAAACCGAGGCCGCGCTGCCGCTGTTGAGCAAACGCATCAAAAGAAGCACCGCTCCCACAGATAGAGCGATGATGAGCCAGATCATCGCCGCTGCAAACTTAGGTGTGAAATCAATTCGCGTGCCATCTGTTACAACCGCTGCGATCCCCAACACCGCTCCCGCTGCCAGGTATTGATAGGCCGTTCCAGCCAACATAGGAATGCCTGCACCAAACTTCTTTTGCATCAGAGTTGCAGTGGTACTTCCTAACAGCGCAACAAAGACGCCAGCGATTCCGATTTTAGATACTGAACTATCAAAGGTAGGACCAAGCACTAACACAACACCTAGCAATCCTGTTACTAGTCCAGCAAACTGGCTCCATCGCAGCTTCTCTCCCAACACTTTCACCGCCAAGATTGAAACAAATACTGGTTGCAAACTAGTGATGACAGCTGCGACTCCTGCAGATACCCCTTTGGAAATAGCGAAGAAGACTCCCCCGAGATAAAAGGCGTGAAGGAAAAACCCGATGAGTGAGGAT
>JBDLTD010000038.1:0-7391 GCA_039799185.1 Actinomycetota bacterium
AAAAAATCGTGATTTTAATTGCGTCGGTTCTACTACTGGCAGGTTGTTCTTCAAGTTCAGAGGCAATCGATTTAAGCGTTACAGAGTTTTCATCCAAGATCACTGAACCAGGTGTTGTCACATTAGATGTTCGTACACCAGCAGAGTTTGCTGAAGGCTACATTGAGGGTGCACGTCTGATCGATTTCCAGAGCGGCAACTTTGAAAACGAAATTGCGGCACTTGATAAGAATGCAACGTACGCCGTTTACTGTCGTAGTGGCAATCGCTCAGGTCAAGCTGTAAAAGTCATGCAGGATGCTGGATTTACCAATGTCTTCAACATGAACGGTGGAGTCATTGATTGGGCTAATGCCGGCCTACCTTTGGTGAGTAACTAATGCGCACAGTCATTATTGGCGGCGTAGCTGGTGGTATGTCCGCAGCAACACGTTTGCGCCGATTAGATGCAGATGCCGAGATCATTGTTCTTGAGAAAAGTGGGCATGTTTCTTATGCTAACTGTGGATTGCCATATTACGTAGGTGGAGTTATTGAGCAGGAGAGTTCCCTGCTATTGCAAACACCTGAGTCTCTGCATGCACGTTTTCGCCTAGATGTACGAGTTAACACTGAAGTCTTAGCAATTAACCCAAGTAAAAAAACAGTGGCTGTTAAGAACCTTGATAGCCATGAGACCCATGAGCTTGATTACGACAAACTGATTCTAAGTCCTGGTGCAGCACCTGTGGTGCCACCTATCCCTGGAATTGAAAGAGCAATGACACTTCGAACTGTTGAAGATGTTGAAAAGATTGCAGCACATGTTGGTACCAAGCCAAAGAGTGCGGTAGTCATTGGCGGCGGATTCATTGGTGTTGAAATCGCTGAGAACTTAATCCATAAAGGAATTCAGACATCACTCGTTGAAGCAACCGACCAAGTACTGATGCCGCTAGATCCAGAGCTCGCTACTTTGGTTTCTAAAGAAATGGTTAAGCAAGGTGTCAACCTTTATCTTGGATCAAGTGTTGTCAGCATCGGCGCAGAAAGCGTTGAGCTGTCCAATGGAGACACGGTGCCGGCTGAGATGATTATTCTGGCAATTGGTGTGCGCCCTGAAATTGGATTAGCCAAGGCTGCAGGGCTAGCAATTGGCACAAGAAATGGAATTAAGGTTGATGATTTCAACCGCACAAGCAATCTAGATATCTATGCTGTTGGCGATGCTGCCGAAAAGACAGATGCCCTAGATGGCAGTGCAACCCTGGTTCCACTTGCCAATTTAGCTAATCGCCATGGTCGAGTTGTTGCTGACCATATTTCTGGACGTTCAATCCGTCCCGTCAAAACTATTGGTACGGCCATTGTTAAAGTCTTTGACTTAATGATTGCAACAACCGGATGGAATGAAAAGCGCCTTAAGGCAGCGGGCCGCGCTCATCAATCTATTCATACTCATCCAAGTTCACATGCTGGGTATTACCCAGATGCAAAACAGATGAGCCTTAAGCTAATTTTCGAACCAACAACAGGTGAGATTCTTGGTGCGCAAGGAGTTGGAACTGAAGGTGTGGATAAGCGAATCGATGTAATTGCAACTGCAATGCGCGGTGGAATAACTGCTCCAGAACTTGCAGATCTTGAGCTTGCATATGCACCACCTTTTAGCTCTGCAAAAGATCCAGTGAATATGCTGGGCTATGTTGCAGAAAATATTGTTTCTGGACTTGTCCAAGTTGCACAGTGGAATGAAATCTATGAATACATGGACAAGGGTTACACCCTTATTGATGTTCGCAGTATTAGCGAATGTGGTCGCGGAATGATTCCTGGAGCAATCAACATTCCAGTTGATGAAATCCGTGAACGCCAATCTGAAATCACAAATAAGAACCTATTGGTGAACTGCCAAGTGGGCCAACGCGGCCACACCGCCTCAATGTTGCTCAAAGAACTTGGTTTTAACCCCATTAATCTCGATGGTGGATATCTGACATGGATAAATTCACCAGCGGCATTACCAACGCTCGTAACTAACTAGAAGAGGAAAATAATTATGTGCAGCAGAACTACATGCCGTAAGTGCCAAAAGCCAACCTGGTCAGGCTGTGGCCAACATATTGAGCAGGCCCTAGCAGGGGTAGCTAAAAAAGATCGCTGCCAAGGCCACCAAAATGACCCTAAAGAGCCAGGTCTACTCTCGCGGCTCTTCGGCGGCAAAAAGTAACCAAAAACGGCAATTTGAGCGTAAATGTAACCAATTCGTTATCCAATATCCCTACCCCCGAGTAATCATCGGCTCTAGGTTGAGCGTGTTACCAGGCCTTGGCCCCTTCAAAACCTGATGACCTTTCGAAAGGCTCAACTCTAGAGAAAAGGAAAACAATGTCAGATGTAAACAATGGCATTTCCCGTCGTTCAGTACTTAAGGGTGCTGCAATCGGTGGAGCTGGACTAGTTGCTGGTGGATCACTTCTTGCTGGTTGTGGAAAGAAGCAAGTCACTGGAGATGTTCACTTCACAATTCGTGGAAATCTAAGTGATGCTGGTGCAAAGATTGCGATCGCAGCAAATGATGCTTACACAGCAAAGACAGGCAACAAAGTTATTTCACAGGCAGTTAACTCAGATGACTTCCAGAATAACTTCGTTCAGATTTTGCAAGGAACTCCAGATGATGCATTTGGTTGGATGGCCGGATGGCGCACCAATGCACGTGCAGATGCTGGCCTACTAGCTGATGTTTCTGATCAGGTAAAGGCTCTTGGAAGTTCACTTTCAGCTGCTGCAATCCAAGGTGCAACAAATCCTTCAGATGGCAAGCAGTACATCATTCCTACTACTTACTACCCATGGGGACTTCACTACCGTAAGTCAACAATGCAGGAATTGGGTCTTAACCCAGAGAGCATTGCAACATGGGATGACCTAATCAAACTGTGTGAAGCTACACAGAAGAAGGGTCTAGTTGGTTACGCACTTGGCGACAAGGGCGGCTGGGAAGCAATGGGAACATTCGATATTCTCAACATGCGTCTTAACGGATACCAATTCCACATTGACTTGCTTAACGGCAAAGAGAAGTGGACTGATGCCAAGGTTGTAGATGTATTTACACACATGGGCCAATTGATTCCTTACATGAACAAGAACGTTCTTGATATCTCATGGGATGGCATGCGTGATCTTCTACTACAGAAGAAGTGCGGCGCCATGATGATGGGTTCATGGTTTGCTAATGACTTTAAGGCTAAGTCACAAGCAGACTATGACGATCTATGGATCGTTCCATTCCCAGAAATCAATCCAGAGCACGGTATTGACTCAATCGATGCACCACTTGACGGTATTTCAGTTGCCGCAAATGGTAAGAACGTCGAAGGCGGAGCAGACCTTGCTGGATTCTTGGGATCAAAGGAAGGTATTGATGCAGCAGTTGCCGCTGGAGATACAAATATCTACATCAGCAGCGATTTCGATACATCTACATACGATGCATTCAACAAGCAGAAGCTTGAAGTTCTTGGCGCAGCTAAGAACATCGGCTTCTTCCTTGACCGCGATACTCGCGGTGACTTTGCTGGTCCAGTTGTTGGTCCAGCAATTCAGAGCTTCCTTAAGAATCCAAAAGATCTAACAAAGATTCTTGATAGCACTCAAGCACAATGGGATGCACTACCTGCACTTTAATTCGTTAAAATTAACGAATTAGACTAGGGTTAAGAAATGAAAACGGCGGCTGTGAACAAAAATGTTCGCAGCCGCCGTTCCCTTTCCCGCAATGATCGGTTTACACTCAGCGCGTTCGTAGGTATTCCTACTTTGCTACAGGTAGTTTTCTTATGGGGACCTACACTCATCACGATCGCTCTTTCTTTTACTTACTGGAACGGCATTAATGTCGGTGACATTAAATGGGCAGGTCTTGCAAACTACAAAAACATATTTTTCGGTTCACCAGTTTTCTATGATGCACTAAAGAACAACGTCGTCTGGTTACTATGGTTCACATTCATTGCAACACCACTTGGTATTTTGTTGGCCTATCAATTTGATCGCAAAATTAAGGGTCACCAGATTTATGAAACTATTTTCTATATGCCTGTTGTTTTATCCCTTGCGATTATCGGAATTATTTGGAACTTCATGCTCCAACCTGGTGGCTTTGTGCAAGGTGTGATGGGTAGAGATATTGGAAATGCGCTTTCTATCTGGGGAAACTACGACATCAATAGCTATGTGATTATGGCTATAGCCTCTTGGCGCCATATCGGTTACATCATGTTGCTTTATTTAGCTGGCTTAAAGGCCTTTGATTCCTCCCTTCGGGAAGCATCTGCAATCGATGGCGCGACAGAGTGGCAGACCTTTAGAAAAATCATTTTTCCTACGATGCGCCCAGTCAATGTCATCATTTTGGTGATAACAATTATCGATTCTCTGCGTGCTTTTGATCTTGTTTACATTATTTATGGCACCTCAACGGCCTGGCCTTTGCTCAATATTTTGGCCTTCCAGAACTTTGCCGGACAGGGTATTTCAATGAAAGGTGCGGCTTATTCAGTTATTGCCCTGGTGCTCTGCGTTGTGCCAATCCTTGTTTATCTACGCATTGTCTTTAAGGAGGACCTCGAATGAGTGCGACATTGGTCCAAAATAAAGATTATAAGAATAAGCAAAAGGTCAAAGACAACTTCATCTCTGCCATCATCGGCTTCTTCGCTTTTGTCTGGATTTTTCCAATCCTTTGGACACTGTGGACCTCACTTCGTCCATATAACGACATTATTTCCTACGGTGTATTTTCTTGGCCACGCCATTTAAACCTAGATAACTATTTCCAAGCTTTTCGAGTTATGGGTCTTACGAAATACTTCTTAAATACTCTCTATGTGATGGTACCTAGTGTTATTTTGATCTTATTCTTAGGTTCACTCATCGCTTTCGTTGTATCACGCTACTCATTTAGATTTAATCTCACTCTCCTACTCTTCTTTACCGCAGGTAATATGTTGCCAACTATTGCAACTTATATTCCAGTGTTCTGGCTATACATCAAAATCGGTGATCTTGTCGGAAACCGATCATTGCTCTATAACAACTATTTCGGAATTATTCTTATACATGTTGCATTCCAAGTTGGTTTTGCTACCTTCGTTCTCTCTTCATATATGAAGACAGTTCCAAAAGAAATTTCAGAGTCAGCAATTCTTGATGGCTGTTCAGTATTTAGACATTACTGGGACGTTATGTTGCCATTGCTTCGCCCACCTCTAGCAGCCCTTGGTGTGTTAATGAGTTGCTGGATTTATAACGACTTCTTCTGGGCACTGATTTTGATGTCCGAAGATTCCAAGCGCCCAGTGACTTCTGCTCTGCGACAACTACAGGGACAGTATGTAACAGACTTTAATTTGCTTGCCGCAGGTGCCAGCATTGTTGCTGCGCCAACAATCATTCTCTTCCTCGTACTACGTAAGCAGTTTGTTTCAGGCTTAACCCTAGGCTCAACAAAGGGATAGAAATGAAGGCAATGCAAATTACCGCTTTCGGCGGTCCAGAATCCATGCACTTAATTGATCTAGCAGAACCAGTTCCTGGTCCTGGACAAGAGTTAATAGAAGTAACGTCTATCGGAATTAACTATGCAGATACTCATCAAACCGAAAACTCTTATCTCTCTCCTCAAAAGCTTCCTTTAGTTCCAGGAATTGAAGTTGTTGGAATAGCCAATGGGCGCCGTGTTCTAGCACCTGTTGAAAGTGGGGGATATGCGCAGAAAGCGATTGCGCATTCAGCTGCAATGATTGAGATTCCAGTTGGAGTAAGTGATGAACAAGCGTTGTGCATGTTGGTGCAGGGGAGCACCGCTTGGCATATCTTGAAAACTGTTGGTCACCTACAAAAGGGTGAAAGCGTAGTTATCCATGCAGCAGCTGGCGGTGTTGGAACTATTGCAATTCAATTAGCAAAGATGTGGGGAGCAAAGGTAATTGCAGTCGCCTCCTCTGAAAGTAAGCGAGCTTTAGCCAAATCCCTTGGTGCAGATTTTGTTGTCGATGCAGATCAAGACAAACTCAAAGATGCGATTCTTGAAGCTAATGGCGGCAAGCCAGTTAACTTAGTTCTTGAAATGGTGGGCGGTAAAACTTTTGATGTCAGCCTTGAAGTATTAGCTCCTTTTGGTCGCTTAATTACTTTTGGTATGGCATCACGAACTGCGCCAACGCCAATTCATCCAGGAGTTTTAATGGGTGGATCAAAGACAATTACAGGATTTTGGTTGGCACATTGCTTTGGTAAGAAAGAACTTCTTAACGATGTAATCACTGAATTGTTCTCATTAGTAATTGAAGGAAAATTGAAGCCAGTTATCGGTGCAACATTTGGCTTGAGCCAGGCAACTGCTGCACACCAAGCGATGTTGGCTCGCGAAACAACGGGCAAAATCACGCTAAATCCAGCCCTATAAGAAGGTCATTTTTCCAAAGTAGTTAATTGCCTGTACGCTCAGCATTCGATCTGCCCCCCTAGCTCAGTTGGTAGAGCGTTTCCATGGTAAGGAAAAGGTCACCGGTCCGATTCCGGTGGGGGGCTCGAAAGAGTTCTTCACACGATGAAGATCTGTTTTAAACGCACAACCCTTGGCGGGGTAGCTCAGCTTGGTAGAGCAAGCGGCTCATAATCGCTGTGTCGTGGGTTCAAATCCCGCCTCCGCTACTAGTTCCACACGCGTGAATTTCGCGCATCGAGAAGGCTCGGGTAACCTGAGCCCCTCGATAACCAATGAAGGAGTAAGACCATGGCAAGCAAGAGCGCGGACGTACGTCCAAAAATCACCATGGCATGCGTTGATTGCAAAGAGCGCAACTACATTACAAAGAAGAACCGCCGCAACGATCCAGACCGCATGGAACTTAAGAAGTTCTGTCCACGTTGTAAGTCTTCAACTCTTCACCGCGAAACTCGCTAATGATCAATCCCGATTCGGTCGGGCGCACCTTCAAGGGTGTGGAACAAGTTACGGTCACACAATCGCAGATTGATGCCTTTGCCGCTGTCATTGGTGAAACAGATACAAGCGTTGCACCTCCAACTTTTTCAATTCGCATTTCTCTCTCCCAATATGAATCAATCCTGACTCAACCTGAAATCGGTGTTGATTGGACTCGATTGGTTCATGGCGATCAAAAATTTGAAATCTTTCGCCCGATAGTTGCAGGCGATGTGTTTACATGTTCAGCAACGATTGAAACCCTAAGAGTTGCAGCTGGAAATGAAATTGTCTCTGTGCGCTCTGATTTACATAACGGCACTGAATTAGTTGTCACATCGTGGTCAACGTTGGTGGTGCGCGGATGATTGAAGTTGGAATGACACTGCCAGAAAAAGTCTTCTATATTGATCGC
>JBDLTD010000039.1:0-7384 GCA_039799185.1 Actinomycetota bacterium
TCCTCGACCGCCTCATCGTCTGCATCTACTCGATGAGCCTTGTACTCAGGTATGAGCTCAACTCTCCACGAGGGACGCCAATCACTATCTAGGCAGACTGCGATCTCAGTGGGATCGTATTTTGTGATGAGTCGCGCCACCATGTCAGTGACACCACGTATCAGGTGGACTGGCATGCCCTCTGGCGAGACCAAGGTATCTGGCATACCGAAATAGGCGCGATACCAAAGCGATGCGCTATCAAGGAGCATTAATGTCATAGATCTCCCATAAGGAAAGCAACCACTCCCCTGTCGATGCGCTTAACGGCATCCTTGCATACTGGTCGAAGTTTTTCACTTGCAGCAGCTATTTGATTGAGAAGATCAGAGAGTTGTTTAGTTGAGCGCACGAAATCACCTACTGACATATCAGTTCCCTTGAGAACGTTTTGTAAGGAGTTTCCATTGGCCCAGCGAAATGAAACCCAACAAAATCCAGCATCGGGTTGGCGCTGAGTCTTAACACCATATTCAGTCTCAAGCTCTTCTAGCTCGGCCCAGATAGATATGACATCGGCAAGAGCACTTGACACTCGAGGACTAGGCATCTTTGGAGCGACATTGTCAGCATTGCGTGACTCAAAGATCATCGTGGAGACAACTGAGAGAAGTTCAGGAGCATTGAGATCATCCAAAATTCCACGTCGGATTGCTTCAGTTAACAATAAATCAGACTCAGCATAAATCTTCGTCAGAATCTTGCCTTGGGTAGTTGGTTTCTCCCCTTCGATATATCCAAGATGAGTTAGGACTTGGCAAATCTGGTCGAAAGTCTTTGCAATGACGTGTGTTCTACTTTGAACTCGAGTGCGCAGACCATCATTTTCACGGTTAAGTCGTCCCGCCTTTTCTGCAAATCGCGAATGATCTTCGCGCTGAGCACATGAATGACAGCTGTGGTTGCGCAGGCCTTTACGCAAATCCGTTAGATCACCCTCTAAACGGGCGCGTTGTCTATTATCAAAAGTTTTCTTGTGATCACGTTTTGAGAGAAGCATTTCAACTTCTTTGATCTCCCGGCGAATACCCGCGTATTCAAGAAAATCTCCAAGATGGCACACCGCTTGCGAGAGAAGTTCCTCAATCGCAGATTCATTTTTAGCGATCTGTCTGGACAAACCAACCACAGCGCGATCTGCCTGGAACTGTGCAAATGAAGACTCAAGAGAACGTCGTGCTCTTTCGCGACCAAATCGAGCGATGAGGTTGATTGACATGTTGTAGGTAGGTGCAAAAGATGAGCGCAGAGGATATGTACGAGTTGAAGCTAAGCCTGCTGCTGATGCCGAATCAACTGTTGGTGACCACTGAATAACTGCATTACCTTCAATATCAATTCCTCGCCGGCCTGCACGTCCAGTGAGCTGGGTGTACTCCCCTGGAGTAATTGGAACGTGGGATTCACCGTTGTATTTGATCAACTTCTCTAAAACAACTGTTCTAGCAGGCATATTAATTCCCAGAGCTAAAGTCTCTGTTGCAAAGACTGCTTTGATAAGGCCCTTTTGAAATAACTCTTCGACTGCAGATTTAAAGCTTGGCAAAAGTCCAGCATGGTGCGCAGCGATTCCGCGCTCTAGTGCGGTGAGCCAATCATCAAATCCTAAAACCTCGAGATCTTCTTCTGCAATATTTTGCGTGTATTTTAGAGCCGTTACCCGGATTTCTTCGCGTTCGGCTGTAGAGGTTAATCGCAAACCAGCATGCAGACATTGCTTAACTGCGGCATCGCAGCCCACTCTCGAGAAGATGAACGTTATTGCAGGCAAAAGATTTTGATTAGCAAGCTTTTCAATAATATCGGCGCGAGATAGACGATCTTGAGCCTCGTTAAACCTGCCACGACGGTGTCTACTAATTGCAGCCTTGCGAACAGCCTCACGTTCCCGCTGCAGGATTTCAGGATTAATCTGTCCAGGTTTATCGAATAGATCTAATAGTCGATTACCGATGAGAACGTGCTGATAGAGTGGGATAGGGCGGATTTCACTAACAATAACTTGAGTATTGCCTCGGACTTCACCCAACCACTCACCAAATTCTTCAGCATTAGAAACTGTTGCTGATAGTGAAATAACCTGCACGCTCTCCATCAAATGAATGAGAACTTCTTCCCACACAGCGCCTCGAAATTTATCTGCCAGGTAGTGCACTTCATCCATGACGACATATCCCAAATTGGTTAACGTATTGGAGCCGGCATAGAGCATGTTGCGCAAAACCTCAGTTGTCATGACCAGGACATCTGCTTCCCCGTTAATGCTGGTGTCACCGGTAAGTAAACCGACACGATCTTCACCAAACATTGCAACAAACTCTGAGTACTTCTGATTGGAAAGAGCCTTAATTGGTGTGGTGTAGAAACACTTTTTTCCTAGTTTGAGAGCAAGATGAGCGGCAAACTCACCAACTACGGTTTTTCCAGCGCCAGTTGGCGCAGCTACTAGAACACCACTCCCCTCTTCTACTGCATGACATGCAGCAACCTGAAAGGGGTCAAATTCAAAATCAAAACTCTGGACAAAAGCTGTTGTCTCTTTGTATTGATTTCGCACTTTAGCTGCGGCGAACTTCTCTGCGGGAGTTGTCATGGCAGCCACGTCATAAGAGCACCCGGAATACATTGAGCACTCACCGGAAGTTGGCCTATACGTTCACCATCGGCATATGCCACAGCCTCAGATGTGATTTTCACACTTTTGCTCCGCACGATTTCTACTGCAGGATGGGTGATGTGCGTCCCCTTGAAAACCCTTGGAAAGACCTTTATGAACTCCAACTTTGAGATGGGATGCAAAACCATGACATCGAAATAGCCATCAGATATATCTGCACGAGGACACACCAACATTCCACCCCCATAGGAGCGACCATTAGCAACAGCGATAAGCATCGCCTGCGTGGAGATGGTTCGATCATCGAGAACGATTTCGTAATGACGAGGCGCGAATCTGGGAAGTTCAATGGCGATAGCTACGTTGTACTTCATCGGTCCTTTAGGCCACGACAACGTGTTTGCCTTTTCATTGACAATAGAGTCAAAGCCGGTAGATAAAATTGCGGCAAACCATTCACCATCTACTAAACCTAGATCAACAGAACGCGGCTTCTTAGATAAGACCGCTTCGAGAATCGCATCTACATCATCGGGAGACCAGCCCAAAGTACGAACGAAATCATTACCTGTACCGGCAGGAATCACAGCTAATGGCACTTGTGCCGGGGTAATTTTCTGTAGAACGAGATGAAGTAACCCATCTCCACCTACTGCAACGACACCACTGCAATCGGGATTTCGATCAAGAAATCTTTGAAGTGAATCTGCCTGGTCTATGCCGTTTCGCCCAATGATGATTTCATATTTGATTCCACGGCTATTGAGGTAACCAGCCACATATGTACCAACGCTGGCTCCTTTACCCTGACCTGCTACAGGGTTGATCACTAAAGCCCACATAGGCAGACCCTATCGGCTATTCCTTAATGGATGTCGGTGCTGCAATCCCAGAGCTACCCGTTTCGACGGAAATAGCTTTCTTGTCACGTCGTCGGTCCACCAACACAGCTATCAATCCAGCCATAAAGTAGAAAAGAATCAAGGGTCCAGATAAGAGGACCATGCTTAAGGGATCTGCTGTCGGTGATAGTGCTGCAACAAAGAAGAAAATGGTGAAGATCCAAATTCTCCACGGCCTCAAAATTGTTTTACCACGAAGAAATCCAATTAAATTAAATGCCACGAGAAATATTGGAAGTTCAAAAGCAAGTCCAACGAAGAGAATGACTCTAAGAACGAAATCCAAATAATCGTCGAACTTTACTAAGTTACTGATTGAATTAGGAGTAAATCCAAAAAGAGCTTTGATTGCAACTGGAAGAATGAAATAGCCAAGAGTGGCACCCATCGCGAAAAATGGAGTTGCTGCAACAACGAACAGAACACTCGTACGTTTTTCTTTTCTATGGAGCGCGGGGGCGATAAAGGCCCAAAGTTGGTAAAGCCAAAACGGTGCCGAAACGATAATGCCAGTGAGTAGTGCGACTTTGATCTGCAAATCCAGCGGACCAAGAACTCCGCTGATATAGAGAGCACCACAGCTAGCCGCACCAGATTGTTGGGCGGTTTTCAAATCGCATACTGGTTTAGCTAGGGTGACAATAATTGAATCGTAGAAGTACCACCCCCCAGTACATGCAACCAACACTGCAATCGCGGAGCGAAGAACTCGTTTCCGTAACTCGCGTAAGTGGTCTAGAAGGGGCATCCGTGCTTGATTAACAGATGCCATTTATTTACTTCTCGGTTTTGCCGTCTTCTTCGATCACGGTGTCGTCGGCTTTCATTTCCTTCATTTCGCTCTTGAAAATGCGCATAGAGCGACCAAGTGAGCGGGCTGAATCCGGCAAACGCTTCGCGCCGAACAAAACAAGTACAACAATGAGAAGGATGACGATCTCTCTTGGACCCAAATTCATAACATAAACTCCTTGGCTAATATTTGAGCCTAGGTTACATCAGATCTCTTTGAATGGGTAGGCGATTTCAGCGTGCTTTGTAACGATCCAGCATCGATTGAGCCATTACTGAGATTGATTTTCTAACTTCAGGGGGTGACTGCAAGCACACCGCTCTCCCTGAGGCCATGATGGATCGCTCCATCCATTGGATTGAGAAAGTTTCAAAATCAAACTCAGAGTTAACAGGAAGTTCACTTTGGTTAAATCGCTCAGCTATTGCACGGGTCGGAGTCAGGACCTTGATGGTGGCGGTGTAGCTGGATTGCTGCACAGTGCTTTTCGGAATCTCTTTTTGCACCGACTGAACCGTTGCTCCTTGAATTCGATCAACTCGGAACTCTCTAAAGTCCAAGGCGCTATAACAGTAAGAGCTGAGATAAAAATGGCCTTCTCTTTCAACCATTTCAATTGGGAAAATCGTCCGGGTACTGAGTTCATCCCGATAGAGAGAATGATAGGTAATCTGAAGCCCCATTCTAGATTTCAATGCCGCAGAAATTGCGCTAGAAACTTCTTGATTAACGAGTGCAGTTGCAGATAAAGCAGATGGAAGCTTTATCAGTCCCGCAAGACGTTGTGACAATAGATCGATTCTCTCCAAGAGATCGTTTCTGTCGGGAGAAATCGCTGAACGAAGCAAATCCAAACCAAGTACAAGAGCCACTCCCTCATCAAAGGAAATCGAGCGAGGTTTCGAAAGAGTCTCTGCATTGTGAATAGTTACAAAACCAGATTCAAAATCTAAATCCATCAGTTCTAGAGGGGTGTAGCCAGGTAACCCACACATCCACAGAGTCGTTAAGTCACTCGTCATCTGCCCTTGATCGACTTTAAAGGTGTGAGCGAGCTCCTTTAATGAAATCCCTTGGTGAGAACTGATGTAGGGAACAAGATCTAGAAGTCGCGCTGTGCGCTCAAGTGGAGCCGAAATCTTCTTAGCCATGATTTTTCACCAAGGATTCAAGATGATTAACAACGAGATCTCTTAACTCGGCTGGTTCCTGCACGAAGGCATCAGGGCCGTGCCATAAAACCAATGAACAGAGGGAATCTATACTTAAGATGGGAATTTTGACGTGATCCCACTCTCCCAATGACTGAGTCGAGATCGCCAAAGCGCGAAGGGATGATGCTTTTCCAACGCGCACATCAATCAAAGCAAAACTCTGTGTTGGGGATTCTGAAAGAGATTTGCTTGGATCAAATCCCGTTGGAGTTTGAAAATCTTTCGGTCCAGCACTGGCGGCAATTGCGCCATTTATTCGATCTACACGGAAAGTGCGAATCTCTTGAATTTCTTGATCCACACCTGACAAGTACCAAAACCCATTGCGAGTCGATAGAGCAATCGGAACAACGCTTCTCATTTTGACGTTTAAATTCGAATCAAGATAGTCAAAAGCTAGACGCTGATTTTGCGCTATCGCTTGTGTAATCAGCGATAAGTCCTGTCCCCCGTCGTTGAGTTTTTGAACAGTTGCTGGAATAGATAACTCATCACTGGGGATACCAATCGAGCGAAGTTTCAGAAGCGCTCGTTGCGCAACATCACCAAATGATGCTTCTTGCCAAGCTTCGGCTGCTAAAGAAAGAAGTGAAACTTCTGTGGATGAGATATCACCGAGCTCAAATTGATACTTTTCCTGTTTGATTTTGTAGCCGGCTTCATCATTAAATAGTGGATCAAAGCTGCCCACTTCAATATCAATTCCTAGTGAACGTAGATCATCTTTATCTCGTTCAAACATTCTCTCTTTTGTTTCAGCGGTCCCCTCATACCCATCAACTGAGTTGAAAATCTCGCTTTTAGTGAGGTACCTCTTCGTAGCAAGCAGGGCGATTGTTAGATTTACTAAGCGCTCACTCTTCCGCGACACCGTATGCACCTTTTGATGGTCTGCGACGACGAGCTAAAACTTCAACGCCAGGTGCCATACGACGACTTTGAATCAAGAATCCTGTGTGCCCGATCATTCTCTGCTGAGGACGAACAGCTAAACCTTCATGATGCCATCCTCGAACAAGTGTTTCACTGCTCTCGGGCTCGGTGAATCGACCGTCTTCCTTTATTGCTTCAGCTGTGGCAGATAACTGTGTGGTCGTTGCAACATATGACATGAAAACACCACCCGGGCGCAAAGCGCGGGCAGCAATATCAACGCATTCCCACGGTGCCAGCATGTCTAAAATAACTCGATCAAATTCACTCTCAAAGTTTTGATCCTGCAGGTCTCCAACATCTAACTTCCAGTTGCTCGGTGAACCTTCAAAGTATGCATCAACATTGGAACGAGCATTCTCAGCAAAATCAGCACGGCGCTCAACTGAGTGCACGTAACCTTTCTCCCCTGCTGCTCGCAATAGTGAGATGGTTAAGGCACCGCTACCAACACCGGCTTCGAGTACTCGTGCGCCTGGATATATATCGGCTAGTCCAACAATCATTGCGGCATCTTTTGGATAAACAATCGTTGCACCGCGTGGCATTGTTAAAACATAGTCAGCCAAAAGAGGCTTAAAAGCTGTGAACTTCAAACCAGCAGTCGTACTTACAACTGAACCTTCAGGCATTCCAATGAGATCATCATGAGTAATCCAGCCTTTGTGGGTGTGCCATTCCTTACCTGGAACTATCGTGAAGCTATAGAGCTTTCCTTTGGGGTCGGTGAGTTGAACACGATCACCCGCAGCAAAGAAACCTTGATTCGACACGGGAGCATCTTAGGTCAAATAATCCAAGCAAGTGCGGGTATGTTGCCGTACGTGAGTAACCAACCACTGCGCCTATCCCCTAGCCGGGTGAGCGAGTTTGAGAACTGCCCTCA
>JBDLTD010000040.1:0-7320 GCA_039799185.1 Actinomycetota bacterium
CAATGACATCTTGCTTCCACCGACAATCTCTGTTGCACGCAAAATGATTACAGCTTGGTATGTCGGCAAAGAAGGCTATGTTGTCGATGATCTACGCGGTGGGGAATCCTGGCGCTAGTGTCAGATCTTCGCGCAGAAGAGATTTTAGAATCTCTCGATAACGAACAAAGGGCTGTGGCCCTTGCTACTCGTGGTCCTGTTTGTGTTATTGCAGGTGCTGGAACTGGAAAAACTCGAGCAATAACTCACCGCATTGCATATGCCGCAGCAATCAATGTGATGGATCCACACAAAGTTTTAGCTCTTACCTTTACTGCCCGTGCTGCAGGAGAGATGCGCATGCGCCTTCGCTCCCTTGGCGTGCCATCAGTTGCTGCACGCACCATTCACGCCGCTGCCCTTAAGCAGCTCACTTTCTTTTGGCCACAAGTGTTTGGTGGTCGCACGCCAGATCTAATAACTTCAAAGACGGCCTTTATTACTGAAGCCATCAAGCGCGCTGAGTTAACGGGGGAGTTATCGATTACTTCGCGCGATTTGATGCGAGATATCGCCTCTGAGATTGAGTGGTCAAAAGTGAGTGAAGTCGCACCAGTTGATTACTTATCAGAATTAGGCAAGCGCACCGTTAAGCCTCGTATTAATCCTGAGCAAATGGCCAAGGTATACACCGCCTATGAATCAGTGAAACATCAAGAGCGAGCAATGGATTTTGAAGATGTTTTGCTACTAACAACAGCCATGATTGAACAAGAGCGCGAAGTTCGCGAGCGAGTGCAAGATCAATACCGATTCTTTACCGTTGATGAGTATCAGGATATTTCTCCACTGCAACAGCGATTGATTAATGCCTGGCTAGGTTCACGCCAAGAAATCTGCGTTGTTGGCGATCCCGCCCAAACTATCTATTCATTTGCTGGTGCAACTCCGATTTTCCTTAACTCATTCACGCAACGCTTTCCAGAGGCTGAAGTGGTTCGCCTGACAACTGGATATCGATCAACGCCTGAAATTACTTTTATGGCTAACTCTGTTTTGCGCAAAGCCCAGATGGGCCAGGAGTTAGTTGCCCTCAATGATCATGGTGATAAGCCATCAGTAGATGCATATAACGATGAATCATCTGAGATTGCAGGAATCATTAGCTCAATCACACAGTTGATCTCCCAAGGAACTGCCCCACAAGAAATAGCTGTCTTGGCCCGCACTAACAGCCAGCTCAACTCTGTTGAGCGGGCAATGAATGCAGCAAAAGTTCCATACCAAGTGCGCAACAGCGAAAGATTCTTTGATCGCTCTGATGTTCGTGAATTTCTAAAACTTGTTCGTAACGCCTCGGTCATTCCAACTGAAGGTGTTTCATGGCTAGATGAGTTGCGCACCCTTGCACAACCATTTTTAACTGGTGCTCATATTGATGGCATTGCTGCGCTGTTGCACTTAGCTCGCGAGCTTGATTCTGACAGTGGCTTCACACCTAAGAATCTGCGCACCTATTTACGTGAATTAGAAGATCGTGTGCAGCAAAACAATCCACCAACAATGCCCGTAACAACTCTTGCCACATTGCATGCAGCTAAGGGCCTTGAATGGGAGCGTGTATTTTTAATGGGAGTGAGTGAAGGCCTACTTCCACTTGAAAATAACTCCACAACTGGGGATCAAGCATCTATTGATGAAGAGCGCCGCTTGTTTTATGTTGGAATCACGCGGGCGAAAGTGGATCTACATATGAGCTATTCCAAGAAGGCTTCACGCTTCTTGGCAGAAGCTGGCCTTATCACCCCTTAATTACCCGTGGGTATGCGGGATTTAATTAACTTGCACGAGGCTAGACCCATGCTTTACCCTTGCCTTTCATCGTTTTCATGGCGGAAACGAAGTGAATAGAGGGGAAGCGAATATGTCTAACAGCTCATTCGTTCCAGCAAACGCAACGCGTTCTGCTGTCATTCCTTCTGCTCATACAACCAATAAGCCTGCTTCTTGGCATACAACAAAGCCTGCATTTTACGCAGCGTTTTATGCCGGATACGAGGCCACTGGTGGTTCTACTCGATAACATCGAATAAGAACTAGAAGCCAAAGGCCTCGAATCCACAAGGATTCGGGCCTTTTTTATTTCCCCAACAAAAGAAACCACAGCAAGACCTAACAGGAAGAAGAGGTGAGAACTATGAGCGTTCTCTTCAGCGAACTACTAGTACCAGGCTGGGCAGATGAAAAGATTGGTTTAGATGCAGTAACGGGCACCTATTCCGATGGTTCATCATTTAATTTGCCATGCCATACAGCAGATCCAGAACTCTTCTTCTCTGAAGCAGAAATTGCTATTGCAGAAGCCAAGTCCCTCTGCGGTGGTTGTCCTGTGCGCGCACAATGTCTTGAAGGCGCGTTATCGCGACAAGAGCCTGCAGGTGTGTGGGGCGGCGAACTATTTGAGGATGGACAAGTGATTGCGAAGAAGCGCAAAGCTGGTCGTCCGTCACTGAGTGAAGTTGCTGCCCGTGAGGAAGAAGCGGCTTAACTTGCAAACAAATTCAAATTTGTTAGTGATGGCCACAAAGCAAAGAGAATTGAGATCGGCAGGATAAGGAATACAACTGGAATCATCATGGAGATTTCAGCCTTACCTGCCGCACTCAGAACTCGATTTCGTTGATTACCTCTAGCTTCAACTGCATGGCGCGATAAGACTTCAATAAGTGGTGCCCCGCGCAAGGTTGCAGTAATGACTGCATCAACGAACCGTCGAATCATTACGGACTTAACTCTTCGTCCCATCGAATCAAGGGCCACGTGGAGCGGTTGACCAATACGAATCTCCTCAATAACAACTGCAAATTCTCGAGATAATTCGCCTTGCGCCGAATTGGCGATTCTTAGCATCGCCTGCATTGGTGTTTCACCGGCTGCTATGGCCAACGTCATCATTTCAATTATTGCTGGAAATTGGGCCTCAATTGCTTCACGATGCTTCTTAATTTGAGAAGTTAGCTCACGATCAATGATTACAAGGATGATTAGCGCAGCGATTACAGAAAAAATAAAAGTAAATATAGGAGATTTGCCTGTCATCAGTAGCAGGACCATCGCTAGAACGGCCCCTGATGCGCAGTATCCAAACTGGCGAATACGAAAGTTCTGATAGTCCCGCTCGCTTGGCTTACCGAGTTCTTCTAATCGAGCATGAATATCGCTTCGATCCCTACTGTTAACTGCTGCTTTACGGCCTCTTGATTCCAATTCTGTAAGTGGATCAATATCGTTAAAGGCAATTAGTAGAGCACCAGGAATAGCAAAGAGCATGGACACAAGAATTACTTGAATCATCATCGCATTACTCGTTGTTGGCTCATGTGTTTGGCACTGGATTGCTGCGTAAACACTCGCGGGGTTTGTGGAAGTCGGCCAAGGCGATTCATCCATAGATATGCAACTGCAGTCATAAATAGCCCCGCAATTAATATCATTCCTCCTGTTGGTGTTGAAAAAGCAATAGCGGTACTGGGTTGAGTTGAAAGTAATAACAACAAGATCCATGGTGCAACTGCTGACATATGTGCAGAGTTTTTGATCCATCCATGTTTAACTTCAATTTCACGACGTAGGGCTAAATCTTGGCGAAGAAAATCTCCTAGAGTTCTAAGAATAGACATGAGCTCACTTCCTCCAAGAGCCTTAGAAATCAGTAGGGCTTCAAAGATTTGATCACTGCCATGGTGGTGAAAGAGTGATTTCAATTCCTGTAAAGCCAGTTCTAAATCTGCATGACGAAAAAGAGAGTCTCTAAACTCTGCAAAGGCTGGGCGCAGAATCTCAGGTCCTCGAGTGGCTAGACCTACTAGAGATTCTGAAAGTGATAAGCCAGATTGAATTCCTGACATGAGATGGTCAATGACTTCTGGCCAGGCAGCGATTAGATGGGATTCACTATGTGCACTTCTATTTTTGAGTGCAATAAAAACCGCTCCTGCTACTAGAGCGCCAAAAGCTAGTGCAATCGTGAATGAAGAAGTTACGAGAAGTACTAGGCCAGTAGTCGCACTTGCTGAAACAAATACACGGAGGCTGTTTTTCATGGTCTAAACCAAGTTGCTAATGGAAGACCGATTGCTGCGAATTTTTCTGGATGAGGCAAACTACCAATACCTCTTTCGTAGTCCGTCCCATTCCAATGCCACAAAGTTTCAATCTCTGCTCGATCATTTTCATAGCGACCAGTGAGAGAAGCGAGTTCCTTAACTCTTCTCACTCCTTGACTATCTAGTGATACATGAACAATCAGATCAATGGCAGATGCAACTGTTGGGGCAATGAACTTATGAGAAATGTTTTCACCGGCTAACAGGGGAAGTGTTTGAAGTTTGATGACAGCATCCCGAGGGGAATTTGCATGCAAGGTACCCATGCCAGGTAGGCCTGAATTCAAGGCAATAAGTAGATCTAAAGCTTCTGCTTCACGGACTTCGCCAACAATTATCCGAGAGGGCCTCATACGCAGGGACTCTTTAATCAAACGACGGAGCGGAATTTCACCTTCTCCTTGCAGGTTTGCACTTCGTGTCTGCATTTGCACAACATCAGGCAACTGTGGTGAAAGTTCAAAAACTTCCTCAATTGTTACTAACCGTTCACTGCGTGGAATAGCACCAGCTAAAGCATTAAGTAATGTGGTTTTGCCAGCTTGTGTGCCGCCACTAACAAGAATGTTTAACCCAGCACGTACTGAATTAATCAGCGTTGTTCCAATTAAAGGACTCATGACCCCCAGATTTATAAGGTCTTCGATACTCATGTTTCTCATAAGGTGCTTACGAATGTTTACCGCCCAATGTTGTGCGGTAATTTCTGGGATTGCCACGTGCAAACGACTGCCATCGGGCAAGCGAGCATCTACAAAAGGGTGTGAGAGATCAAGGCGACGCCCGCCCCACATCAATGCTCGCTCCACGATATTTCGTACTTCATCAGCAGTTAGCAGCAAGTTTGTGAGTTCGCTCTTGCCAGCGCGCGCAATGAAAATACGCTCTGGAGAATTGATCCACACTTCTTCAATAGTTGGGTCGCTCATATAGGGAGCAATTGCTCCAAAAGTAATATTTAAGTCTAGGTCCATGCATGGGAATGTATGAGGGCTACTGACATTCTCAATAAGGTGCTGATCAGTGAGTGGATAAGTTCATAGCGTCTAGACGGTTGAGAATAGTAAGAGCTTTTTCTCCCGGGGAGAATTCAACTGTTGAACATGAAATCTGCAAGGAGTTTTCCACAGTCAATTTATGCGAGAGTAAAAGTCTGCTAAGGAGTGACTCCACATTGCTTTTCCTGGCGCGCACCAAGATTACGCATTCATTAACGCCCACTCTGGCAACGCAGTCTTGCTTTCGAGTGAGATCTTTCAGGGCTTCTGAAAAGTACAAAATATCTGCCGCACCTATTTTTTCCTCTATTGATTCACCCTTGCAATTGGATCGATTGAAGATTATTCGTATCAAGGAAAACATTTCACCCGTTCGATCACTCAGGGCAATCTCTTGTTTAAGTTGTTCGTAGAAGTACGTGGGAGCTGCAAGATGCGTTTGAGAATCATGTATCCCATCGTGTGAGAAAAGAGTGTTTTCGTGGCCACGATAAGTTAATCTCTCTTCCATGAAACAAGATCCTGCCAAAGCCGCTAAGGCCCGCGCACTAGTGGCATCCCTATTGATTTTCGAATCAGTTGTGATTGCATCACTAGGTGTATGGCTCATTATTTTGACCGTAACTGCCGATAGCGTAGAAATCCGCCCACTTTTAGGAGAACTGATTTTCATTGTTCTTGGATCTGGTGGATTATTTGTGGCAGCAATTGGATATCGCAGGGGAAAATACTTCGGCCGCGCGCCGGCTTTTCTTGCAAATTTGATTGCAATTGGTGTTTCTAAATATCAATTCGACGCCGGCCTCTACATAGTCGCAATTCCGCTCTTTATTCTGGCCGTTGTAACGGTGGTTTCAGTCTTACGGGCTATTCCCGATAGACTCCCGACTTCTTAAGGACACTCACCTAAGGCGGGAGGGCATATGAGCGAGAACGATAAAGTCGCGATGCTCGGCCTGACTTATGACGATGTCCTTCTCTTGCCAGATGCGTCAGAAGTTGTGCCATCTGAAGTTGATACATCCACACGTTTAACTAGAAACATCACTATCGCTGTCCCATTGGTTTCTTCAGCAATGGACACCGTTACTGAATCTGCAATGGCAATTGCAATGGCAAAGGCTGGCGGAATTGGAATTATTCACCGTAACCTTCCAATCGATGAGCAAGTAACACATGTGAAGTTAGTAAAAAATGTTGGACTTGCAGGAGCTGCAGTTGGTGTTGGTGATGATGGTTTTGCCCGTGCCAAGGCACTTATTGAAGCTGGTGTTGATGTTGTAGTCGTTGATACTGCACATGGTCATCATCGCGCTGTTCTAGATGCGATTTCGCGTATTAAGAAGTTTTCACCAACAACTGAAGTTATTGGTGGCAATGTTGCAACTCGCGCAGGTGCGCAAGCCCTCATTAATGCAGGTGCTGATGCAGTAAAAGTTGGAGTTGGTCCTGGCTCAATTTGCACGACTCGAGTAGTTGCAGGTGTGGGAGTTCCGCAAATTACCGCAATCATGGAAGCCTCAAAGGCGTGCAATAAAGCCGGCATTCCATTAATCGCCGACGGCGGACTTCAATATTCTGGTGACATCGTTAAGGCGTTAGTTGCTGGTGCAAATGCGGTAATGCTGGGATCTTTGCTTGCTGGGTGCGAAGAAGCACCAGGTGAACTAGTTGAAATTAATGGCGTTAAATACAAGACATATCGTGGCATGGGATCTTTAGGTGCGATGCAATCACGCGGTGAAAAGAAGTCTTATTCTAAAGATCGCTATATGCAGGACGATGTTTTATCTGAAGACAAGCTTGTCCCAGAAGGCATTGAGGGCAAAGTACTTTTCCGTGGAACTGTTGCTGATGTAGTTCATCAACTCGTAGGAGGACTTCGCTCTGGAATGGGTTATGCAGGAGCTCCAGATATTGAAACTTTGCGTCGCGATGGTCACCTCATTCAAATTACTGCTGCTGGTCTGCAGGAAAGTCATCCGCACGATGTTGCACACATTGCTGATGCGCCTAATTATCAAGGAAAGGGCCGCTCATGAAAGAGATTGAATTAGCACCAGGAAAGCGTGCGCGAAGTGCGTATTCATTTGATGACATAGCTATTGTGCCAAGTCGTCGCACACGCGATCCTGAAAATGTTTCAACTAACTGGCAAATTGATGCATATAAGTTTG
>JBDLTD010000041.1:0-7271 GCA_039799185.1 Actinomycetota bacterium
CGAAGTGTTACGTGCGCACCAATTGGCATGTTCTCACGCAGTTTAAATTGCGCAATTGATTTACGTGAACGAGTTACCTGTGGACGTTGTCCAGTAATAGTTGCTAGGTCGCGAATTGCACCCTCAATTAACTTGGAATCACGGGCTGCTTCACCAACACCCATGTTCACAACAACTTTAGTAAGTGTTGGAATTTGCATCACATTCTTATAGCCAAACTTGGCTTTAAGAGCTGGTGCAATCTCAGACTTATAACGTCCCTTAAGACGTGGAGCTAAATCAGTAGACATTAGGCATCCTTTCCAGAGCGGCGAGAGATACGAACATTCTTGCCTGCTTCATTCTTGCGAGCGCCAATTCGAGTTGCCTTGCCATCGCCATCTACTAACATCACATTAGAAAGATGAATTGCAGACTCAACAGTGGTAATTCCGCCGACCTTAACGCCGCGCTCAGAGGTGCTCTCCTTGGTGTGACGCTTAACCCGGTTTACGCCCTCGATTAAAATTCGAGACTTCACACGGTCAACTGATAACACTGTGCCAGTTGTTCCTTTATCTTTTCCAGCGATTACTTGCACAGTATCGCCTTTGCGAATGTTTGCCATTTTTTATAGCACCTCCGGAGCTAATGAAATAATTCTCATAAAGCGCTTATCTCGAAGTTCACGGGCAACTGGTCCGAAGATACGTGTGCCACGTGGCTCGCCATCATCTTTAACAATTACGGCAGCATTCTCATCAAAACGAATGTATGAACCATCAGCACGACGATTCTCTTTTACGGTACGAACGATGACAGCTTTAACAACTTCACCTTTCTTAACCTGGCCACCAGGAATTGCATCCTTTACAGAGCAAACAATGATGTCGCCGATACCTGCGTAGCGACGTGATGAGCCACCAAGAACACGGATGCAAAGTAATTCCTTTGCGCCGGTGTTATCAGCAACGCGTAAGCGTGACTCTTGTTGAATCATTTATTTACCCCTTACTTGGCCTTCTCAAGAATCTCAACCACACGCCAGCGCTTTGTTGCTGATAGTGGACGAGTTTCCATGATTAAAACGCGATCGCCGATGCCAGCAGAGTTGCTTTCATCGTGAGCTTTTAACTTGCGAGAACGAGTCAAAACTTTGCTGTACATGCCGTGCTTAATTCGATCTTGGATTGAAACTACGACAGTCTTATTCATCTTGTCGCTAGTAACAATTCCTTCACGAGTTTTACGGAATGGACGCTCTACAGAATTAGCTGAAGCTTTTTCTTTACTCATGCGCTCACTCCAATCCCTAGTTCACGTTCACGTAAAATTGTGTAAATCCGAGCAATCTCTTTGCGCACTGCAGTTAGTCGACCGTGGTTTTCTAATTGACCAGTTGCAGCTTGAAAGCGCAGATTAAACAGCTCTTCCTTTGCTTCACGCAGCTTGTCATTCAACTCATCAGTTGAACTAGCGCGTAATGTTTCAGCAGTTGTGGTTGACATTAGAACTCCTCTCGGCGAACAACTCGGCACTTCATTGGCAACTTGTGCATTGCACGTGTCATTGCCTCAGTTGCAACCGCCTCAGTTACACCTGAAATTTCAAACATAACTCGGCCTGGCTTAACGTTGGCAATCCACCACTCAGGTGAACCTTTACCAGAACCCATGCGAGTTTCCGCAGGCTTCTTAGTTAACGGACGATCTGGATAAATATTGATCCAAACTTTTCCACCACGTTTGATGTGACGGGTCATTGCAATACGAGCCGCTTCAATTTGGCGGTTAGTTACATATGCTGGCTCCATTGCCTGCACGCCGTAATCACCAAAGGCAACAGTTGTTCCGCCCTTAGATTTTCCAGCACGCTTTGGATGGTGCTGCTTACGGTGCTTAACGCGACGTGGAATTAACATTAGTTAGCTCCGCTCTCGTTAGGAGTTGAAGATTCAGTTGCAGCAGCTTCAGCACGAGCGGCAACAGTTGTAGTTGTTACCTCTCCTCTTGGTGCACGTGGTGCACGTGATGGGCCACGATTTGGCTTAGGTGCTTTCGCAGCAGCAAGTGCAGAGGCTGCACGCTCGGCGCGAGATTCAATTACTTCACCCTTATAAATCCAAACCTTAACGCCAAGACGTCCAAAGGTTGTGTGAGCTTCAGCAAAACCATAATCAATATCAGCACGAAGTGTGTGTAGTGGAACTCTGCCTTCACGGTAGAACTCAGAGCGACTCATTTCAGCTCCACCTAAACGTCCACCGCACTGCACACGAATTCCTTCAGCTCCTGCTTTTAATGCAGTTTGCATTCCCTTACGCATTGCCCGGCGGAATGAAACACGTGCTGCTAATTGCTCAGCAACTCCTTGGGCTACAAGTTGGGCATCCATCTCAGGATTTTTAACTTCAAGAATATTTAACTGAACTTGCTTGCCAGTTAGGTTTTCTAGATCAATGCGAAGCTTGTCTGCCTCTTGACCACGACGACCAATTACAATTCCAGGACGTGCGGTAAATAGATCGATACGAACCTTCTCACGAGTACGTTCAATCTCAATTTTAGATACGCCAGCTCGCTCCATCTTCTTAGCCATCAAGCGACGGATTTCAATATCTTCTTTTACATAAGCACCGTAAAGTTTGTCGGCATACCAACGTGATTTGAAATCAGTTGTAATACCAAGACGGAAGCCGTGTGGATTTATCTTTTGACCCATTTACTCGGCCTTCCCTTTAGTTGCAGCCTTTTTGGCTGGCGCTTTTTTAGCAGTTGCTTTCTTAGCCGCTGCTTTCTTTGCTACCGGCTTATCAGATAGAGCATCGGCTGCCTTTGTTGCAGCTGGTGCATCTTTAATAACCGTTGGCGTTCTAAGTGCCTTAGGTTTTTGCATCTGAGATGCCTTTAAATTTTTATTGGTACGAAGAGTTTTATCATCAGATAAAACAACTGTTACTTGTGATGATCGCTTATTGATTGCAAAACCGCGGCCTTGCGCACGTGGACGGTATCTCTTCATCGTGAAGCCTTCATCTACCAATGCTTCGATAATCCAAAGTTCAGATGCATCACGAAGTGATGGATTCTTCTGCTTTGCATTAGCAACAGCTGAAGCAATTAAAGAGTAGATCGCAGCGCCAAGCTCTGGTTGGTTAGCAAACTTCATCATGTTAAGTGCGTTATCAGCACGTTGTCCACGAACAAGGTTTACAACTCGACGAGCTTTTTGTGGGGTAGCACGGAAGTCACGCAATACTGCGCGAGTTACCAATGCGGTAGTGGTATCGGTATTACTCACTTACCACCGCCTTTCCATCAGCACGAGAGTGACCTTTGAAGGTACGAGTTGGTGAAAACTCACCAAGCTTGTGACCAATCATTGCGTCAGTAACAAAAACTGGAACATGCTTGCGACCATCATGAACTGCAATGGTGTGACCAATCATGTCTGGTGTAATCATTGAGCGACGTGACCAAGTTTTAATAACATTTTTAGTGTTCTTCGCATTTTGTTCGTCTACCTTTTTAGATAGATGAAGATCAACAAAAGGACCCTTCTTTAAACTACGTGGCATCTTAAGATCCCCCCTTATCTCTTCTTATTGGACTTGCGTCGACGGACAATTAACGAATCACTAGCTTTTTTCTTACGTGTGCGTTTTTCAGGAAGACCCCAAGGTGAAACTGGGTGACGACCACCAGAAGTTTTACCTTCACCACCACCATGAGGGTGATCAACTGGGTTCATAACAACACCACGAACAGATGGGCGCTTGCCTTTCCAACGCATGCGGCCAGCTTTTCCGTAATTTCTATTTGATTGTTCAGCATTTCCAACTGTGCCAACAGTTGCGCGGCAACGAACATCAACATTTCTAATTTCACCTGATGGCATACGAAGTTGTGCGTATGGTCCATCCTTTGCAACTAACTGAACGGCAGATCCAGCAGAGCGAGCAATCTTTGCTCCTCCACCTGGACGAAGTTCAATTGCATGAATCATTGTTCCAACTGGAATATTACGAAGTGGCAAGTTATTGCCAGGCTTAATATCAGCTGTTGGACCGTTCTCAATTGGGGAACCTTGTACTAAACCATCTGGTGCAATGATGTAACGCTTCTCGCCATCGGCAAAGTGAAGCAATGCAATATTTGCAGTGCGGTTTGGATCGTATTCAATCTGAGCAACCTTTGCAGGTACGCCATCTTTATCATTACGAACAAAGTCAATTAAACGGTAGGCGCGTTTGTGTCCGCCACCTTGATGGCGCATTGTTACCCGACCAGTTGCGTTACGGCCACCCTTGGAATTAATTGGACGGACTAAAGATTTCTCTGGCTTTTGACGAGTGATCTCTTCAAAATCAGGAACGCTTGCTCCGCGCTGACCAGGTGTGGTCGGCCTCAGATTACGCAGTGCCATTTGTCTCTCTCCCTATTCCTATTAAGTCCCAATCTCCTTAGGAGACTGGTCCTCCAAAGATGTCGATCCGTTGTCCGGCTGCCACATGCACAATCGCACGCTTTGTATCTTTACGCTTTCCAAAACCAAGAGCGGTGCGCTTGCGCTTACCCTCACGGTTCATGGTGTTAACACTTAATACCTTTACACCAAACACTTTTTCAACAGCGATCATGATCTCTGTTTTATTTGCATCAGGTGCAACTAAAAATGTGTACTTATTGCCATCTAGCAATGAGTAAGACTTTTCAGAAACAACTGGAGCTAGTAATACTTCGCGATAGTTTTTCATGCTGATACTCCTACTTCACTCTCGCGAGCAACCGCAGTTGCTCCCTTGCCAGTTGCAGGGCCAGCAATAAAGTCACGAAGTGCACCCTCTGAGAAGATCACATCATCTGAAACTAAAACATCATATGCATTTAATTGATCATTCACGATTAGGTGTAGATCATCATGGTTTCTTAATGCCAACCATGCTGCATTTTCAGTGCGTGATAGAACAACTAATAAATTCTTGCGATCAGAGAACTGACGCACGGCAGCAATTGCAGCCTTGGTAGTTGTTGCTTCCACAATTCCACTTACTGCGTGAATTCGAGTTGCGCGTTGGCGATCAGAAAGCACGCCCTTAAGAGCTGCAGCAATCATTTTCTTTGGTGTGCGTTGGTCATACTTACGAGGTACTGGACCATGTGCAACACCACCATGGCGTTGGTTAGGTGAACGAGTTGAACCCTGACGAGCACGACCAGTTCCCTTTTGCTTGAAAGGTTTCTTTCCACCACCGGATACTTCACCACGATTTTTAGTCTTGTGAGTTCCAGCTCTAGCTGCTGCTAATTGCGCAACTACAACTTGGTGAATTAATGGCACATTTGCCTGCACATCAAAGATTGATGCCGGTAGATCGATAGTGCCAGTTGGCTTACCAGCGATATCTTTAACCTCAACTTTTAATGACATTATGCACCTGCCTTATTTGAAATAGTTTCGCCATCAGCTTTTTTAGCAGCAGAGCGAATAAATATGGTGGCACCAATCGCGCCCGGTACTGCGCCACGAACTAAAATCTTGTTGTTCTCAGCATCAACTGAGTGAACCAAAAGATTTTGAGTAGTCACAGTGTCAATACCCATGCGACCCATCATGCGCTTACCTTTAAATACACGTCCTGGTGTAGTTCTGTTACCAATCGAACCTGACATACGGTGCTTCTTATCAACACCGTGAGATGCACCAATTCCAGAGAAACCATGGCGCTTCATAACACCAGCAGTTCCTTTTCCTTTTGAAGTTCCAGTGGCATCAACAATTTCACCAGCAGCAAATACATCTGCCTTTAATTCTTGACCAACTGAATAACCATCTGTGTTTGAGATGCGAAGCTCAGCAACCTCAAGGCGTGGAGTTACGCCAGCTTTAGCAAATTGGCCAGCAAGTGGCTTAGAAACTTTACGTGGTTCGATCGCGCCGTATCCAAGTTGCACAGCGGTGTAACCATCTTTTTCAATTGTGCGAAGTTGAGTAACAACACAAGGACCAGCCTCGATAACTGTTACTGGCACAATTTTGTTTTGGGAGTCAAAGACCTGAGTCATGCCCAGCTTCTTGCCCAAGATGCCCTTGATGGCAGAAGACTTTGATTGCGTAGTTGTCATTTGATTATCCCTTAGAGCTTGATCTCAATGTCAACGCCAGCTGGCAAATCAAGACGCATCAATGAATCAACAGTTTTAGGTGTTGGATCGATGATGTCGATTAGGCGCTTGTGGGTGCGCATCTCAAAGTGCTCGCGGCTATCTTTATATTTGTGTGGAGAGCGAATAACACAGTAAGTGTTTTTCTCAGTAGGCAGCGGAACAGGGCCTGCGACGGTAGCACCAGTGCGCTCAACAGTTTCAACGATTTTCTTCGCTGAAGTGTCAATCACCTCATGGTCATACGCCTTAAGCCTAATGCGGATCTTTTGTCCGGCCATTTTGCTTCTCCTTTTTTTCTAGTTAAATCTTTTTAGTTACTTCTGGGCCACATATTTCAGCAGCCCAGAAATAATTCTTTTTATTTATTACTTAACGATCTTTGTTACGCGACCTGCACCAACGGTGCGGCCACCTTCACGAATCGCAAAGCGAAGTCCTTCTTCCATTGCAACTGGTTGAATAAGAGTTACGGTCATAGCGGTGTTATCGCCAGGCATAACCATTTCAGTTCCAGATGGCAGTGTTACAACACCAGTTACGTCAGTTGTACGGAAGTAGAACTGAGGACGGTAGTTGTTAAAGAATGGTGTGTGACGACCACCCTCATCCTTTGAAAGGATGTATGAAGAAGCTTCGAAATCTGTGTGAGGCGTAATTGAACCAGGCTTACAAACAACCTGACCACGCTCAACATCTTCACGCTTAGTTCCACGAAGAAGTAGACCAACGTTTTCGCCAGCCTGACCCTCATCTAGTAACTTACGGAACATTTCAACGCCAGTAACAATTGTCTTTTGTGCATCTGGGCGGATACCAACGATTTCAACCTCTTCGTTGACCTTAACAATTCCGCGCTCGATACGACCAGTAACAACAGTTCCGCGACCAGTAATAGTAAATACATCTTCTACTGGCATTAGGAATGGCTTCTCAACATCACGCACTGGTTGTGGAATGAAAGCATCAACTTGATTCATTAACTCAAGTAGTGCCTCAACCCACTTTGGATCTCCCTCAAGTGCTTTAAGTGCTGAGATGCGAACGATTGGAGTTGTATCTCCAGGGAACTCATACTTGTTTAGAAGTTCACGAACTTCCATTTCAACAAGCTCAAGAATTTCAGCA
>JBDLTD010000042.1:0-7259 GCA_039799185.1 Actinomycetota bacterium
CTAGAAATTAAAAGTAGTTGAAGCTTCAACTGTTAGCGTAGACTGATAACTATGGCAGGCCAAAACGCTACCGCACCCCAGTGGCTCAACGATGCCGAAATGAAGGCCTGGCGCCGTTACATCATCGCTAGCCGGCGTCTATTAGAGGCTCTTGATAATGATTTAGAGAGCCATGATTTATCAATGCCCGATTATGAAATTCTGGCTCTGCTCAGTGATGCCCCTGAACGCAAAATGCGAATGAGTGAACTAGCCGATATCGCCTTGCTATCGCGCTCGCGTTTATCGCATCGAATGAAAGTGATGGAAAAGGCTGGTTGGGTAAAGCGCGAGGCATGCCCGTCAGATAAACGTGGTTACTTTGCCGTGATGACAGCTAAGGGATGGAAGCTCATTGTGGCTGCAGCCCCAGATCATGTGGAGAGTGTGCGCACCAGATTTGTTGATCATTTATCAAAGGCTGACCAAGAGGTAATAGCAACGATATTTGCTCGGGTGGAAGAGTCACTTCGCAACGATGGAAGTAATGAATAAATAAGACTGCATAAAAAAACCCGCCACATAAAGTGGCGGGTTTTTTTAATTGCTAATTACTTCTTAGCAGCTGCCTTCTTGCGACGGCGCTTCTTTGGAGCAGCTGTTGCTGCTGCCTTCTTCTTACGACGCTTTGGAGCAGCCTTCTTAGCTGCTGCCTTCTTACGACGCTTTGGAGCAGCCTTCTTTGCTGCTGCCTTCTTGCGGCGCTTCTTTGGTGCTGCTACTGCAGCAGCCTTCTTACGGCGCTTCTTTGGAGCTGCTGGAGCAGCTGCCTTCTTACGGCGCTTCTTTGGTGCTGCTTTCTTTGCTGCGGCCACGTACTTCTCCTATCGGAATGGTTCGGATCCGTCACCCAAACCTTTTCGTGGATAAGCGTGACATCATTTAGGTAAAAATGCCAACATTTTGTGACATTTATTTAGGTGCGTGTCGCAATTTCTTTTTATTTATTTTTTATGCATTTGCGGAAAATTTCACTAAATATTTAATTTGAAATCAAAAAAATCGAAAAATTATTAAAAATCCGTCAATTTTCCTAAAATTACGATATCTCTTCCTCGCCTTGAGGGTTTGAGCGTGATTTCTCGCTTTCAGCGGCCTTTTCGATGGCATTTTTGTCGGTTTTTATGTCGAAATTTCGCAAAATTGGAAAAAAACCGGCCAGTAGGACTACTGAAATGATGCAGATTATTCCGCCAGCGGTGACTGAAAAAGTTAAGGAAAATGCCGCGGCCATACCAGCTGCGCGCATCTGTCCGGCCAAAGGTCCAAGTGAATATGACAATAATTCGATACCAGCAAGACGTCCACGCAAATTATCGGGAATTGTTTGGTTCCACATCGCTGATCTAAACAGGGCACTGACCATGTCCGATGCTCCGGCCAGGGCAAGAAAAAGAAGTACCAGGGCTAGGTAATTCGTGGCACCGGCCAATGCAATAGCTGCGCCCCAACCGATAGCTGCCCACATAATTGCCCGGCCATAGAAGCGAACGCTTTTAGTCCAGCCGCTTGTAAGAATGATGACAACAGAACCAACGGTGCCTGCGGCATAGAGCAGACCAAGTGCCCACGGTGCACCTAACTGATCTGCCCAAAAAGGAATCAAGGCTGTGGGCATGGCAAAAAACATTGCAGCTAAGTCGATTAAATATGTGCCCAGCAAATCTTTGCGGGCAAAGGAGTATTTGATGCCATCAAAAAGGGCTGCCAGGGATGGCTTTTCGGCCTCCTTTGAGGCTGGGATATTGCTCATCATTGCTAGCAAAATAAGAGAGATAACAAAGGTGGCAATATCTGCGGCATAGCCAACTGAGACTGAAAATGTTGAGATGAGAACTCCGCCAATTGTCGGACCGATGATCACACCCATCTGCCAGCGAAGACTCATCAAGGCAGAAGCTGCCGTCATATCTTCATGATCGACAAGTCGGGGCAGGGCCGCCGACATGGCAGGTTGTCGCAATCCGCTGACTGCTGCAAATAATCCAGAGACAACGTAGATCAAAATAATGCTGGGGGAGGAAAGCAGGGAGTTGATCAGAAGAACGCCAGTGAGCAGCAGGGATAGGAATTCAGTAATCCAGATGAGTTTTTTGCGATCAATGGCATCGGCCAAGACGCCGCCATAGAGGCCAAAGATAACCAGCGGAACTATCTCAACGAGTCCGCTTATTGCCACTGCCACATATGAGTTAGTGAGCTCTTTGATCTGAAAAGGAACGGCGACATAGGTAAACATGGTGCCGAAATAAGAGATGAGCCCAGCCGTCCATAGATACCTAAAGTCGGCTGATTTACGCAGCGGAGAGATATCTATCGTGTATTTAGCCACGAGGGTGAGATTAGTTGAAAGTGTGCTCTGGCGCTGGAAATTGTCCAGCTTTAACTTCTGCTGCAAATTCACCGGCTGCAGCCAACATCTCAGAACGCATATTTCTATATGCCTTAGCTAGCTTGGGAGGGTTCTTAGTAATTCCCATCATGTCCGTCCATACCAGCACTTGCGCATCGCAATCAACCCCGGCCCCGATTCCAATCGTTGGAATCTTCAGGGCGGCAGTAATTTTTGCCGCTAACTCAGCCGGGACTAACTCCAAGACGATGGCAAATACCCCAGCCTTTTCAAGGGCAAGGGCGGCTTGCACAATGGCATCACCATCGGTGCGACCTTGGACTTTATAGCCACTTAATAAGTGGACGGCTTGTGGAGTTAAACCAACATGGCCCATCACTGGAATTCCAGAGGCCACAAGTTTTTCAACTGTTGCAATATGTGGGCCTTCGATTTTCACACCCATAGCCCCGGCCTCTTTGAAAAAGCGAGTAGATGTTGCAAGTGCTTGTTCGGGTGAGGATTCATATGAGCCAAAGGGAAGATCAGCAATAACAAGGGCCTGCTTAGATGAGCGGACAACTGCGCGGGTCAATGGAATGAGCTCATCGACAGTGACGGGGATGGTGTTGCTTTCTCCTAGAAAATTATTGCCAGCGCTATCGCCAACGAGCAGGACAGGGATTCCGGCCTCATCAAAAATCTCTGCAGTCATCTGCTCATAAGAAGTGAGCATCGCCCATTTTTCACCGCGGACCTTAGCCGCTAGAAGATCGGCAATCGTTACGCGTCGGTGCAGCGCACCGCCATAAAGGCTTTCCATTGATGTTCCTCTCCTCGAGGCTGCATGAGGCAGTCCCCGGGTACAGGCATAAGGGTACCCCCGTTACACTTGAAAAATGAAGTTGTCTGTAGCCCTTGCTCAGATCAATCCGACTGTGGGAGATCTGAACGGCAATAGCGCCCTGATTATGAACAGCGTTGCCGAAGCCAAAAAGGCCGGCGCACACATCATTGTTTTTCCAGAGATGATTGTGACTGGCTATCCCGTTGAAGATTTAGCTCTACGCCCATCCTTTCAAGATGCCAGCATCGCAGCCGTTGAAAAAATAGCCAGCCAAATATCAGGTGACATCGTGGCAGTGGTTGGCTACTTAGACCGTGGGCCACAAAATGCTGTGGCAGTCATACATGAGGGAAAAATCAAAGCCCGCTATGTGAAAAGACATCTACCTAACTATGGTGTTTTTGATGAGTTTAGAAATTTCACTCCAGGTGCCAGTGATTTAGTTGTTCGCATTCACGGCGTCGATGTTGCCGTTGCAATCTGTGAAGATATTTGGCACTCCATGGCCAGCATCGCCTCTCGCACACCAGGCCTAGTCGTTGTCCCTAATGGCTCACCTTTTGAGCGAAATAAAGATGATGTGCGATTAGCCCTTGTTCAAAAGAGAGCCCGCGAAATCAAAGCCCCACTTGCCTATGTCAATATGACAGGTGGCCAGGATGATTTAGTTTTTGATGGTGACACCATCGTTGTTGATAAAGATGGCCAACTCCTTGCCAGAGCCCCACAATTTGATGACACGTTAGTAGTTGTTGAAATCGATTGCCAAAAGGAAAGTTCAACGCCTGATGTGGTTATTTCAACTGATGATGCAAAGCCGGCATCTGGCTCTTCTGTAATTGCACCGCGCCTTGGCGATGAAGCTGAGATGTGGCAGGGGCTAGTAATCGGCCTGCGTGACTACATCACAAAGAATGGCTTTAAATCAGTTGTTGTTGGCTTATCAGGTGGAATTGATTCTGCGCTAGTTGCTGCGATTGCAATTGATGCGCTAGGTGCAAAGCGAGTCAACGGTGTTGCCATGCCAAGTAAGTATTCATCCGATCACTCTGTTGAAGATGCGCAAGGCTTGGCAGATGCCACAGGTATTCACTTTAGAATCACTCCTATCGGCCCCATGGTTGATGCCTATATGGCCAACGTGGTCCTTAAGGGATTGGCTGAGGAAAATCTGCAGGCCCGCGTGCGCGGCACAACTCTTATGGGTATTTCAAATCAGGAGGGCCACATTGTTTTAGCCACTGGCAATAAGAGTGAGTTAGCAGTGGGTTACTCCACTCTCTATGGCGATGCCGTGGGTGGCTTTGCTCCGATTAAAGATATTTATAAAACAGATGTCTGGGCTCTGGCAACATGGCGAAATGCGCAGGCAGTTGCTGCAGGTCACACTCCTCCTATTCCAGAGCGCTCCATTACTAAAGAGCCAAGTGCAGAACTTCGCCCAGATCAAAAGGATTCAGATTCACTTCCTGACTATCCGTTACTGGATTCAGTGCTGCGCTTATACGTTGATGAAGATCATGGCTTTGAAGCGCTACTCAAAGACGGTTTTGATGAAGAGCTGATTCGGCGAGTTATTTCTTTAGTAGATAAAGCTGAATACAAGCGCCGCCAATATCCACCTGGAACTAAAGTTTCAGGCCGCGCCTTTGGTAAAGATCGTCGTTTGCCAATGACTTCACATTGGAATGAGCGCTAAGTTTCTGCGAATTACTTGCAACTCGCACTATTAGACATTCTCAGTAGAATTTACTTATGAAGTCAATCGTTACTTGGTTATTCACGCGAAATCGCGTGGTTGATTTCTGCCTCTCTACATCCTGCAGCTGCTGATTTTCTAGCCCGTTATACCTGCAGTTTTAACCATTTCGTTAAATTTACCTAGGGAGAATTATGAAGATTTACAACAGCATCACAGAAATTTTTGGAAACACACCATTACTTCGCATCAATAAGATTACAGATGGTGCGGCAGGAAATGTTTATGCCAAGCTGGAGTTCTATAACCCAACATCATCTGTTAAAGATCGTCTCGGTGTTGCAATGATTGATGCAGCCGAGGCAAGTGGCGAGCTAAAGCCTGGTGGAACAATTGTTGAAGCAACATCTGGAAACACAGGAATTGCCGTGGCAATGGTTGCTGCTGCTCGTGGTTACAAGGCAATCATGACAATGCCTGAATCAGTTTCAAAAGAGCGTCGCAAGCTCATTCGTGCATACGGGGCAGAGTTAGTACTCACTCCGGCTGCTGAAGGTATGAAAGGCGCAGTTGCTGCCGCCGAAAAGCTTGCAGAATCTGGTGCTGTGTTAGTTCGCCAATTTGAAAACGAAGCAGGACCAGAGATTCACTACAGAACAACCGGTGCTGAGATTTGGCGCGACCTTGATGGAAAAGTTGATGCTTTTGTTTCAGGAATTGGCACGGGCGGAACAATTACTGGCACGGGCCGTTACTTAAAAGAGAAAAACCCTGCAATCAAGGTCTTTGGTGTTGAGCCAGCTGCTTCGCCAATTTTAAATGGTGGAGAGCCAGGACCACACCCCATTCAGGGCATTGGAGCTAACTTCATTCCTAATGTTTTAGATCGCACAGTCTATGACGAGATCTTGGATGCAACTGCGGCCGATGCAATTAAGTATGCACGCCGAGCAGGAGCAGAAGAGGGATTCCTTGCTGGAATTTCATCTGGTGCAACGTTATGGGCTGCATCAGAGATTGCAAAGCGTCCAGAGTTTGCAGGCAAGAACATCGTTGTCATCTGTGCTTCAAATGGTGAGCGCTACCTATCAACAGTGTTGTATGAGGACTTGGTTGACTAATTAATGGCAATCCTAAAGCGCATCATTGAAGACCTTGATAATGCCATCAGCCATGATCCGGCTGCGCGCAATCGTTTAGAGGTCGCTTTGGCATACCCAGGTGTACATGCGGTATGGGGACATCGGATTTCGCATTTGCTTTGGAAGAGAAAGTTGAAACTTCTTGCACGTATTCACTCAAATGCTGTGCGCTTCACAACAGGAATTGAAATTCATCCAGCAGCAGTTATTGGACGCCGCTTCTTTATCGATCACGGAATGGGTGTTGTTATTGGCGCAACATCAATCATCGGTGATGATGTGATGCTTTATCACGATGTAACCCTTGGAGCACGCGGTATCGAAAAAGGTAACCGCCACCCAAAGATTGAAAACAATGTAATTATTGGCGCTGGTGCACGCGTGCTTGGAAATGTGACCATAGGCGAGGGATCGCGTATCAGTGCCAACGCTGTTATTACCAAGGATTTAGCCCCAAGAACCATGCTCGATCACGCTGACTTCTTTGTCATTTAAAGGCAGTTAACACAGCCGTAATCTGCCTTTGTAAGAATGCCGTCCATGAACACCGAGATCAGCAAGCAAGAAGAGTTCGTTCTTCGCACCCTTGAAGAGCGCAATATTCGTTTTGTGCGTTTGTGGTTCACAGATGTTTTGGGCTTTCTTAAATCTGTAGCAATTGCGCCAGCGGAGTTAGAGAATGCTTTTGCCGAAGGTATTGGCTTTGATGGCTCTGCAATTGAAGGCTTTGCACGCGTAACTGAGTCAGATATGTTGGCAAAACCAGATCCTGCAACTTTTTCTATTTTGCCATGGCGCACTGAGGCACCAGGTGCTGCTCGTATGTTCTGTGACATCGTGATGCCAGATGGCACACCATCTCCTGCAGATCCACGCAATGTTTTACGTCGCACCTTAGAAAAAGCAGCAACCATGGGTTACACCTGTTACACACACCCAGAAATTGAATTCTTCTTATTTAAGGACAAACCAGAGACTGGTAAAGCGCCAATCCCTGTTGATCAAGGTGGATATTTTGATCACACACCTGCAGTTGTTGGCCATGACTTCCGCCGCCAAGCAATTACGTTGCTAGAGGCTATGGGAATCTCAGTGGAGTTTTCACATCATGAAGGTGCTCCAGGACAACAGGAGATTGATCTGCGATATGCAGATGCGCTCAGTACTGCAGATAACATCATGACTTTTCGCCACGTGATT
>JBDLTD010000043.1:0-7248 GCA_039799185.1 Actinomycetota bacterium
GTTGCCGTGTTTTGTAGTACTCCACGAACCGCACTTGTTGTCGTGCGAGCATTAGATTTCTTAACACCGCGCATTGACATACATAAGTGTTCGCAATCAATGATCACAATTACACCCAGTGGATTCAAGATTTCAACCATTGCATCAGCAATCTGAGTAGTTAGACGCTCTTGTACTTGTGGTCTGCGTGAATACATGTCTACTAAACGAGCAATCTTGGAGAGCCCAGTGATTTTTCCACTTGGGATGTAACCAACGTGTGCAACGCCATGGAAAGGAGTGAGGTGGTGCTCGCAATGAGAAAAGACATCAATATCGCGCACAATTACAAGCTCTTCATGGCCAATATCAAAAGTAGTAGTTAATACATCCTCTGGTGATTGCCATAGGCCTTCAAAGTTTTCTTTCATTGCGCGTGCTACACGTGCAGGAGTTTCCTTCAAACCTTCACGATCTGGATCTTCACCGAGTGCTAGAAGTAATTCGCGCACAGCTTTTTCTGCCCGCGCTTGGTCATATGGACCTGAAGCGCGACCATCAGTCACGGAGACTTTACTTATCGTCACTTGCAGACTTCTTTCGACGAGTTGGCTTCTTCACTTCTGTTTCAACAATTCTTTCAGGAACATCCACCGGAGGTTGAGCTGAAGGAATACGTGTAGGTGAACCTGTCCAGGCTGGACGCGGTGTTACTGCTCGAACCTTTTTGAAGATGCGTGCAATCTCTTCCTTGTTCAAAGTTTCCTTCTCTAGAAGCTCAAGCACCATCTCATCAAGAATCTTGCGATTTGCTACCAAGACATCAAAGGCTTCTTGATGAGCATTTTCAATAAGTGTGCGGACTTCACGGTCAACAACAGCTGCAATATTTTCTGAATAGTCACGCTGATGTCCATAGTCACGGCCCATGAACGGCTCAGTACTTCCACCACCAAGTTTGATTGCACCAATTGCTTCAGTCATTCCATATTGGGTGACCATGGCGCGAGCAAGGGCTGTTGCCTTCTCAATATCATTGGATGCACCAGTTGATGGATCGTGGAAGATTAACTCTTCAGCGGCGCGACCACCTAATGAATATGCCAATTGATCGAGTAATTCATTACGAGTAGTTGAGTACTTATCTTCATCAGGTAACACCATTGTGTAACCGAGAGCGCGACCACGAGGCATGATTGTAATTTTGTGAACTGGATCTGTATGTGGCAAAGCATGTGCGACGAGTGCGTGCCCAGCCTCGTGATAAGCCGTTACACGACGCTCTGAATCACTCATAATCCTTGATTTACGCTGCGGTCCAGCCATTACACGATCAATAGATTCATCAAGTTCTTGGTTGGTAATGAATTTCTTCTCTTCACGAGCTGTGAGCAAAGCTGCTTCATTTAAAACATTTGCAAGATCTGCGCCAGTAAATCCTGGGGTACGACGTGCATAGTCAAGTAACTTCACATCATTCGCCAATGGCTTGCCCTTTGCGTGCACAGCAAGAATTGCTTCTCGTCCTTTGAGATCCGGACGATCAACTGCAATTTGTCGATCAAAGCGTCCTGGACGAAGTAGTGCTGGATCTAAAACATCTGGGCGGTTAGTCGCAGCAATCAAGATAACTTTTGTATTTTCTTCAAAGCCATCCATCTCAACTAATAATTGATTAAGAGTTTGTTCGCGCTCATCATGTCCGCCACCCATACCAGCACCGCGTTGGCGACCAACGGCATCGATTTCATCAACAAAAACAATTGCAGGGGCATTTTCTTTTGCTTGATTGAAAAGATCACGAACACGCGCAGCACCGACACCAACAAACATTTCCACAAAGTCAGAGCCAGAGATTGAATAGAAAGGAACATTTGCTTCACCCGCAACTGCGCGAGCAAGAAGTGTCTTACCTGTTCCTGGAGGACCAAAGAGCAAAACACCCTTTGGAATCTTGGCACCTAACGCGCCATATTTATCTGGGTTAGCCAAGAAGTCTTTAATTTCATCAAGTTCAGCAATGGCTTCATCGGCGCCGGCAACATCTTTAAACGTTGTCTTTGGAACATCGTTACTTTGCAGCTTTGCTCGTGATCGACCAAATTGAAATACCTTGTTTCCACCTTGGGCTTGGCTCATCATCCAGAAGAAAAGGAATCCGATAAGCAAGAACGGAACAATCGAGATCAAGAATGAGACTAATAATGATTGTGATGGGACTTTTACATTCCAGCCTTTTGAGGGTGGATTACCCGTTAAAGCATCGATAAGTGTGGGTTCTTGGCGGGCAACGTAAGAAGCCTCCACCTTTGTTGCACCCTTAATTGGAGAGCCTGGCTTTAATATCAAGCGAATCTTTTGATCTTTATCAACAATCTCTGCAGATTCAACTGAAGAGCGCGCAATTGCATCTAGAGCTTGAGAAGTTTCGATCTGGGTATAACGGTTTCCAGCAGCGCTAATCTGACCAAAGATTGAAACACCAAGAATTGCAACAAGAATCCAGAACAGCGGTCCACGCAGTATGCGGCCAGAACGTGTTGTTGGTTTCTTAGATGGTGCTTTGCCAGAAAAGCTCTTCTTAACAGGGCTCTTCTTCTTTGATTTTTTAGCGTCAGTCATAACTTAATTGTCTCGTTTCGTGGGGAATGAATTCTTATGAATACATGTGCTTGGCAAGCACAGCAATAAATGGAAGGTTGCGATACTTTTCATCGAAATCGAGTCCGTAACCGATTACAAAATCAGGTGGAATTTCAAATCCGACATACTTAACATCAACATGGACTTTTGCTGCTTCAGGCTTTCGCAAGATCGAAAGAATCTCGACAGTTCCTACGCCACGCGATTCAAGATTAGATTTAAGCCAAGAGAGTGTTAAACCTGAATCAACAATGTCTTCAACGATTAAAACATTGCGACCAGTGATGTCGCGATCTAAATCTTTAAGAATACGAACAACTCCGCTTGATTTGGTTCCAGAGCCATATGAAGAAACTGCCATCCAATCCATTTCAACGTGACGTTGTAGTGCACGTGAAAGATCGGCAACGGCCATTACTGCGCCTTTTAAAACACCGATAAGCAGTAAATCTTTACCTGCGTAATCTTTATCAACCTGTGCAGCAAGTTCTTTAATGCGTGCTTGCAAAGCTTCTTCGGTGACAATGACGCGCTCGATATCGCCTGCGACTGCTGCTAAATCCACGGTGCTCCCTATGGTTGGTGACGTGAGAGCGAAAGTCTGCCCGAAAAACGCTCAACCTTCACACCGCCAGGTAAATGAGCGGGGCCTTGGCCATTCCACGCACAAATCAGGGCCTCAACTGCCCCCACGTGCTCTGCTGTGACTGAACCTGATGGGGCGCCATTGGCATAGATGGCTCGGCGAATAATTCGAGATCGAATGGCTCTAGGTAGGCCCTGCAAGTAGGTGCAATCCAAATCATGGAGATCTAATCCCACAATTTCCTCTTCTGCCCATTGATCGAGTGCATCTGCGTCATCTCGAAGTAATTGTGCACTTCGTACTAATGCATCTGAAATTCCTGGACCAATAGTTTCTTCTAAAACTGGCAGTGCTTGTGTGCGCACTCGCACTCGAGCAAATTGCGAATCCTTATTGTGTGGATCATTCCAAGGAGTTAACCCAATTTCACTGCATGCACTTTCAGTTTGCTCGCGAGTGATACTGAGAAATGGTCGCATGTATTTTCCATTTACTTCTGCCATACCTGAAAGAGATCGAGTTCCTGAACCACGTGCTAACCCAAGCAAAACATTTTCAGCCTGGTCGTTGTGGGTGTGTCCTAAGAAAATTGCATCAGCTTGTAAATTATCTAGTGCACCATATCGCGCCTTGCGCGCAGATGCTTCTAAACCTTCTGTAATTTCAACGTTGACTTTTACAACAGCGCACTCAATTCCAAGTTCTTGCATTTGTTCAACAACAAGGCTGGCTTGTTCACCAGATTTGTTTTGTAGTTGATGATCAATAGTTACAGCAGATAACTGTAGGGCTAGCTTCGTTACCTCTTGCGAGAGTGCATAAGCAAGTGCGAGTGAATCTGCACCGCCTGAAACTGCAACAACAATGCGATCACCGGCCTCAAGTTTTTCAAGGAAGGGCCGGACTGCACTACGAATTGCTGGCAGCTGTGAACTCATGCCTTAAGACTAGACCCGACCACCAAATGGCATTAAGCCCTTAACGCTGTAGATACTTGAGAACAATAGGCCTCTGTCCTTGGAGTTGGCCTCCCACATCATGCCGTTTCCAGCGTAAATGGAGATGTGGTGAATTGTTGAAATCGTTCCCTTATAGGAATAGAACAAGAGATCGCCCGGCACTAATTCTTTGAGTGAAACGTGCTTGGTATAACCCGAATACAGCGCTGAGTTGAGGCGATCCCAATTTGGCCATCCAAGACCGGCAGATTTATATGCCGCATATACCAAACCAGAACAGTCAAAAGTATTAGGGCCTTGAGTTCCCCATACATATGGCTTGCGTGCAAGAACTTGCGTCTTAGCAAATGCCACAGCTTTGTCTCGCTCTGCTTGCGTAGTTCTAACTGTTGAACGACCTTTGAAGCCAATATCAGGCCACACGCTCTTTTGTCCTGGTGTTTGATCTGCTTGATTAGCCTGAGATTCTTCAAGCAAAGCTAATTGTCGTTGCTGTTCTAGAGTTGTTCTAACTTTTCTTGCACTCATCAACTCTTTCATCAAAGCATCCTGCACCTTTTGCAACTTCGCAACCTCTTTTGCTTGCTCAGCTTTTGCATCATCTGCAACTTTCTTTGCAGCTTCCACTTTAGCGGTGGCAGTTTGCTGTGCAACCTTTGCATCATCTGCAGCTTTTTTCGCGGCGCGCGCAATCACTTCTGCAGCTTTAAAGCGCTCGAGTGCAATCGTGTTTTTTGCTCCTAAATTACTTAACGTACTTAATTGATCTATTAAATCTTGTGGTCCATTTGAACTCAGCAATGGTTCGATATCGCTCATACTGCCGCCCATAATGTAAGCATTTGTTGCTAGGCGCCCAATTACTCGATGTGCTTCTGATACTGCAGCCGCTGTTTCTGCTGCATATTGCGCTGCTGCGCGTGCTGCCGCCACTGCAACCGCTAACTCTTTTTGAGCTTTCACATATAGAGCTGTTGCTGCATTTGCTTTTACAGTTAAAGATCTCAAACTTTGATTGGCGGCAGCTAATTTTGCCGCTTGAGCATCCGCAGCTTTCTTCTTTGCGGCTTCAACTTTTTTCGCAGCTTCGATTTCAGCCACTGTTGGTTTTGGGGTCTTTGCCAGAGCCGGCGCTGTTGTGAGCGTCAGACCAAGTGCAAGAGCGAGTGAAATCGCTCGGTATTTTTTCAAGTTAAGACCTCCGGGGGAAGGCCTTAAGAATAAATGGTGACTCTTAGAAAACCGTGGGTTTAGGTGCTGGTGTCTCTAATTAGCTACATCACGGCGAACGAATAGGAATGATGCAATCGTTGCTCCTACCGCGACATAGATTCCGCCAACTAAAAGTGCTTGTGAATAGTCAATTCCTACTGAACGCCCAGTTGGACCCCCACCACTTGCAATTGCACTCAGCTGCGCACCTGGCAGCCACTTTTCCCATGAGTTTTTAACTGCAATCAATAGGTTTTCAACAATGAGTAACCATAAAACACCAAATGAAATTGCACTGATAGGTGAGCGAAGAAGTAAACCAAGCACCATTCCAATAGTTCCAAAGCCTATAACTGAAATTGTGACGTTTACAAAGGTTGTAAAGATTGCATGGCGACCATCAGCACCAAACCAAAGATCAGTTGAAACTTCGGCCCCTGGGGCCAAAATTACAGAAGCACCAATACTGACAATGGCTGATAAAACAATCATGAGCAATGCAAAAATCTTCATTGCAATAAACTTGCCAAGCAAGATGCGAAGTCGGCCCGGTTGGCGAACTAATAAATTGCGAAGTGTTCCATAGGTGTATTCCTGTGCTGTTTGTGCAGCAAATACACAGAGGGCAATTATTCCTAAAAAGCCACCCACGCTGCTAAATCCTTGAACTCCACCTGTTGCAAGCCCGAGAACTTCTCGTCCAACTACTCGACCGCGATCAGAGTTGCCTTGTGGTGAATCGATAAGCAAGAACAAAAGTGATGAAAAGAGGGCACTGAAAAATACAACTGCGCCCATAGTGCCAAAAAACAATGTAGGACGACGGAGTTTGCGCAGTTCAGAAAAAGCTACATTCCACATTATTTGTCACCTGTCATTTCAAAGAAAGTTTCTTCCAGGTTTGGTAGCTGCGGAGTGAGCTGGGACAAGGTAATTCCTGCATCAAAGGCCGCACGATTAAATTCCAATGCCCATTCGGCAGGTCCCTGCACATGAACAGCACCATCACGGATAGTTGCATGGTGACCAGCTTGTTCTGCAATAGCAAGTAATTTAACCAAGTCATTTTCACTCGCGCCTTTGGCAATAATCACTGGTTGTTGACTCAACATCAGATCAGACATTTTTCCAGTGAAAACAACTTCACCTTTGCGAAGCATTACCAAGTAATCACTTATTAATTCAAGCTCTGAAAGTAAGTGAGAGGATACAAATACTGATGTTCCATCATTAGCTAAAGAGCGAAGTAATGCGCGCACTTCTTGAATACCTTCTGGATCTAAACCATTTGTTGGTTCATCTAGCATTAACAGCTTTGGATTAGGTAATAATGCAGCTGCAATACCTAAGCGTTGTTTCATACCTAATGAATATGTCTTGAATTTAGATTTCCCGCGATCGCCTAAACCAACTTGTTCCAATAAACCTTGGACTCGGTCTGTTGAAAATCCACCTAAAGTTGCCAATACATTTAAATTTTCTTTTCCGCTCAATGCTGGATAGAAAGCAGGTCCTTCAATCATCGCGCCAACACGGGGTAAATATTTCTCAGGGTGCTTAATTGATTCACCCAAGATTTCGCCAGTGCCTCCGGTAGGAGTAATAAGCCCAAGGAGCATGCGCATTGTGGTTGTCTTGCCAGAGCCATTTGGCCCAACAAAGCCGCAGATGGTTCCAAGAGGAACTTCGAAGGTGGCATGGGAGACCGCTACTTGGTCCCCATATTTCTTGCTTAAATCTGTAACTGATATTGCCGTATTGGACATGGGTGTAACTCTGCCACAATTAACCCATGAGCAAACGACCATGGGGCCTGCAACCTCTCAATGAGCGCGAAGAACCAAACTGGGATCTTCATCCTCAGACTCA
>JBDLTD010000044.1:0-7276 GCA_039799185.1 Actinomycetota bacterium
ATCCATTCAGAAATGGTTGTTAGATCATCTTTCCAATATGTTGAAGGTGGCACTTCACCTTGAGCGTCAGGAAAATCAAAGCCCACTACAACTATTTTGAAAGTTCCAACGGGCTTGAAATCACCGATAGGCGTTGGTGGAAATGCAATGCCAGGGGCTTGCCACAACTTGTTAGCTCTCATATCAGGAAGCTGACAAGTTTTAAGTGGATCAGGTGAAATCGGATTGACTACTGGTGAAAAATTATTAGTAATCCTTGTGTAAACCAACTTGTTTCCCAAGATCTTTCTGCACTCAAGCAACCCAGTTGAATCTCTCCCTTGCAGCCCCATTTTTTCGCAAACTCCATCTTCAACAAACGGAGCCGACGTTGGAGTTGGCGTAGGCGTAGGTGTTGGAGTTGGAGTGGGCGTTGGAGTGGGCGTAGGTGTAGGGGTTGGTGTTGGTGTCGCAGTCGGAGTAGCCGCAGGAGTTGGCTTAACAACCACTACTCCCTTATTCCACACCAGCTTCTTGCCGCTTTTAATACAGGTGTATTTCTTTCCAGAAACCGTAGATGTTGAACCAAGCTTTGAACACGTTGCTCCTGCCTTAACAGCTGCCTGGGCAACAGAGACAAGCAATGTAAGAGAGAGCACCAAAGCAAGCAATCGCAGGGCTTTTCTCATGAGTGAAATCTAAACAACTCCCCCGACAAGTTCAATGGTTTACCCACCGACACCTGAAAAAACTACGCACTCACCCGATATCCAGCAGCTATAACTGCACGTGAAATCGCATCTGCATCAAGTGCCCCAGAAGATGTAATAACTGCTTGGGCATCAGCGGCATTCGCCTTTACTTCACTGACTCCCTCTAGCTTGCTTAGTTCTGCGCTGACTCTTCCTTCGCAGTGACCGCAGGTCATTCCAGTTATCTTTACGATTGTTTCGCTCATCTTTTAACCCATTCTCTTGATCATCGCGGCCATCTGCTTATTCTGTGCACTTTGTGTAGTCACAATAGCCTGACCAAAGCTCTTAATTTCAGCATTTCTTGCATCTGTAATCATTGTTGCCATATGGAGCGCGCCATCGTGGTGGCCAGTCATGCCCTTTAACCACAGCAGATCAAAGCTCTTTCCTGTTGCCGCTTCTAATGCTGCAAGCTCTGAATCACTGAGCATTCCGCCCATGTCATGTCCTGTGCTGTGTCCAGGATCTAGATCGGCGCCAGCTTCATCTAGCCAGGCTTTCATTGTAACAATCTCAGCCGCCTGTCCATCGCGAATATCTTTAGCTAAAGCAAGTAGTTCAGAATCACTACTTTTTGTTAGTGCAAGATCTGAGATATCAATTGCCTGTTGGTGATGAGGAATCATCATCTGCAAAAACATAATGTCAGCCCCAGCTAAATCACCTGAAGCATCAGTTGAATGACCTTCCATCATTTCACCGTGCTCTGAGCTGGCACATCCGGCAAGTGCCATAGCCATAATGACTACGGCTAAGCCGGCAATCACTCGTTTGAATACAGAGTTATTTGTTGTATTAATTCTCATTACCAAGGCACCACTTTCATCTCTTCCCACAGCACTCCCGTGAGTTTATCTTGTTCACTAGAACCGTTCACATCAAAGGCTCTCGTTGCCAGCCAGATCGCTGTGCGAGCGCCTTCCTCAGCAGAGAGCGGTGCATCTGGTCCACCCATATCTGTGCGGGAATGATTCGGACACACTGCATCTACTAAAAACCCACGTGCGCCAAGTCCAGTCTCATGTGCCAAGTTACGAACCAAAGCGTTCACTCCTGCTTTGCTCACTCGATAGGGAGCTAATCCCCCAGCATTTCCTGGCCCTGACATGCGTCCTAAACAAGCAGAGAAGATAACTACGCGACCAGCACGTGCCTCTGCCATAGGAGCTGCTAAAACATTGAGTGCACAAAAAACAGAGTCCAAATTAATCGCCATTACCCGGCGCCACTCAGCGCTATCTGTCTTTAGCGTCTTAGACATCTTTGCACTCATCACACCATGGGCCAGAATCACTATCTCTGGTGTGCCAAAGGATGTGAGAATCTCATTAAAAGTATCTCTGGCTGCCTCTAGATCTTCTAAATCAACGGCCCGGTACTGACAACCTAGCTCTGCTGCAACTGCTACTAGCCGCTCTTTTTCTCTAGCAACCAAGACCACATCATGGCCCGCAGCACGCATCTCTTTTGCGCACACATACCCCAGACCGCGTGATCCACCAGTAACAATTACTAATCCCATTTATTTGCGCTTTAACTCTCGAAGAGATGCCTTGAGCGCTCTGCGCTCGGCCTTTGCGAGAGGATCTTTCTTAGTTGGAAAGACCCACTTTAAAATCAGAACAAAAACGCCCATGACAAAAAAGCCACTAATGGCCTGGATAAAGAGGCCGTTGTTGATTCCACCGAGCATGTCTAAAGATTACCTGGGCAATCTACTTCTCGCATATCCACAGAAGAAATGCCCATAAATCCTTACCTATCTAAAAGAACTTACCTTTCGCACGCCTGAATTCCTTATCTCTCATCAACCAGCACGCCGCCAGCGTTACTAGTTGATTTCCCAACACACGTTGGGAATAGAGAAAGGAAGTGCAAATGAATGTCACTACATGATGTTGCGGCGCTTGTCGTTGCAATAGCCAATCTCATACTGCGTGTATGGGAAATGCGAAAGGATCGGCGGAGAAACTCCGACGAACCTGATCAGTTAGAGGACTGATTTCGCATAAGGCAGTTGAGTCGGAATTGGCACCTCCGGCTCAACTTCATTAATTAAAGCAGAAAACTCGGTTACTCAGAGTGGTTCTGCCACACCCACAACTCTTCACCTAACCCTCACTTGCAATTAACCTGCATCATCCAACCCAGTCACCTTCATAGCCCACTATCCATCCATGGATCTGTCACATTCATTGTTTCTGCTTAACGCCAGCCTTGATCGCCATCTCAACCATGACCACTACGGTCAACTAGAACTAGATGAACGTGCGAACTTCTCTCGCTCTCGCCGCTCTATAGAGCGCTCTGATGAACAACTCCAACGCGAGAGCGTTAAAGAGCAAGAAGCCAAATCAGCTTAAATACCCCTTAAGACACACAAAGCCCACTAGGAAACTAGGGGGCTTTTGTGTTGGCCAGAAGTTCACCTGACGTTAAGGCCCCGGGGCCTGTGGCAAAGATGAGTTTCGGGCAGAGTTAAAGCACTTCCTCACCACTAATCGATAGAAGGGAAGTTGCACATGTCTGAACTATTAGATTTTCCAACTTGTTATGTCTGTCGTTCCATTGAGTTGGAAATCATTATGAATGAGGATTTTGGTCCTATGACTGCCTGCACAGAGTGCGGCTATTCATGGATCTCTAAGTATGAAGAGCTAGAAGCGCCACTTTTTATTACGAAGGCATCATGAGCGAAAAGCTTAAATCTGCCTCAGTCTTTATCATCACCATCATCATTTTATTAGTTTTTGTAGCTCTAGCCCCGCGTAAATAAAAGTAAAAACCCCCTCGCGCTGTGCACGAGGGGGTTTTCCTATTTCAATTTATGGTGCTGTGTGAACGTCTAGATTGTCCTTGATGATGTGAACCTTGAATGTCCATAGGTTCTCAGCACGTGGATCAATGATGAGTTCAACCCAGTGGTTAAATCCTGAACCAAATGTCTGAACGCGTGTGAAGTTCTCAACGAGTGAACCCTTGTCCTTTTCGACAAGCTTTCCAGCGGTTTCATTCATTGGCATATCAACTTGATACCAGTGTTCATCGCCATTTTGTAGCAATACTGGCTTCTTGAACTTGAGAGTATTAGTCAATAGAGCTTGCTTGACGGCAGCAAAGGCTGCAGTGTTTTCATTATTAGGCGTAGCAGCATCGCGTGCATAGCCTTCCCAGTCCATGTTGGCCTGAACAACAACGATCACACCGATTGAGCCATCTGTTACAGCCTTAGCAAAGCCCTTATTGATCCATGCCACGTTAGCTGCATCGCGCGCCTTGTATTCAACGTCATCGCCATCTTTTGCGGTGTCGTTGTATGTCTTAAAGGCAGGTTGTGCAACTGCTGAGTTATTAGCAGAGCCTGGAACGTGTGGAAAGATGTAAGTAATTCCCTTGAAGCTAAACATCGTCATTTCTGGGTACTTAGCATCATGTGAAACTGCAGAGCGAAAGCTTGCATTACCTAGGGAGATGTATGAACCATCTGCCTTTTGGAAAAAGTTTGAGCGAACTAAAGCCAAGCGAGTCAATGGGTCAAATGCGCCCTTTACAGCGCGATCACAGTCAACCCATTCATTATCGCCAACAGAGTAAAACACTGGCTTATTGAACTTGTCGAAAAAACCAGTCTTAAGAGCTGGATATGCACCATCTGTGCACTTGTCACCCTTGCCACTCATGGTGTCGCCATCAAATGAAACCAGGCTCACACCTGATGCATTGATTGCATCAATAACTGCTGGAGTTTGGGTAACGCCTTTAGCGTCATATGGCATATCCCCAATAAGGGCGATGCTGTGTTTAAATGCTGTGACTTCAGCATTTGCTTGTGGAGCAACATTGCTGGCAACTGCCAGTGAGATAGCTCCTGCGAGTAGTACTGCGATTGTGCGCTTTAGCGCCTTACCTGAGGTGTTTGTATTCATCTGCGCATCTTTATGTGACTATATGTACGCAGCACCAACATTGGGCAGTTATTACACGCACAGGGGGCTAATAGTTAACGATCAGTTAAATTCTAGGATGCGCTGTTGGAGTAAAGGATTTAACTCCAACAACGCTTCATCCCTCGAATGAAACACCCATGAAGAAAGTGCAAGCGCAGATTTCTATATCAAGGTTACGAAAAGTAATTATTAAGACCAATAAAGGCCTAAATTAAGATGAACTCTCCGCTAAGACTCGAAGTCCCCGCCTCGCCCCGTTATCTTCTTCTTTGCCTTGCTGGGCTTTTCATAGACAACTAAGAAAATAGCCACAGCAACGGCAAATAAGCCAACAATTACTAATTTCTCCATGTGCTTAGACTAGAACAGCCCAGACCACGAGTGCGAACACTGCAATGCCAAGGCCAACGATGGCGATAGCAAAAAGTGAGACCAAACCACGTGATGTTGCAATCTTCTTAGATAGCTCTGAAGGATTTGTTACTCTCTTGAGATCAACGATGAGCGCCTCTGCTTCACGAATAGTTGCGTATTGAGTAATCATTGACAAGATTCCAGTAGTTGCTGCCACGCCAATTGCTAAGTACTGAGCAGCATCTGATGCACCATCAAATTTGCCAAAAGCTGCCAAAACAAAGATGCCGATAAGCATCAAGTTTGGTGCCATCTGAGCCTTAATAATCTGTGAACGCTTGGTGTTCCATAAATCTAATAAGTTCTTCTCATCCATCTGGTTCTCTCCCTAACCCGGGCTGCCCAAACTGGCAACGGTAGAAAGCCTAAGGGCGCTAGGTGAATTTGGCATGGCCAATCAAAAAACACTCACCTACGATTAACCCCATGGGGCGCATAGCAAAGATTAAGAATGGTTTTGAACCTAAAACCTGCCAGCGATGCCACCTCCCCTTTGAATGGCGCAAGAAGTGGGCTAAAAACTGGGATGAAGTGAAGTACTGCAGTGATAGATGCAGAGAGAACAAATGAAGCGCATCCTCTACATCCCCTTTGATCACCTGCACCGCAACTACGGCGCCCTAAAAGATGCCGACCCTAAGCAAGATGTCATCGCCTTTGTAGAAAGTGCGCGCATGACAACAGGACGCCCCTGGCATAAAGAGCGCCTGTTCTTTCTTATCTCCGCAGCCCGCCACTTTGCCCAATCCCTAGAGGAGGAAGGCTTTAGCGTTGAATACGTAAAAGCGGCCACCACCATTGATGGGTTAGAAGAAATAAGCAAGAAGCATAAAAAGCTTCCTATCCTCTGCGCAGAGCCATCTTCTTTTAGAACATTCGAAGATCTAAAAAACTACGGAGTCAGTTTTATAGACAATGATTTCTTCTTAACGCCAAGGCCCCTGTTTAACCAATGGGCATCTGAACAAAAGAGCTATCTCATGGAGAACTTCTATAGAAAGCAGCGCACACGCCTTAACATCTTGATGGAGGGCAAGGACCCTGTTGGTGGATCGTGGAATTTTGATAAAGAAAATAGATTGCCCCCTCCTAAAAAATATGAAGGACCCAAATACTTAGAACACAAGCGCGATGAGATAGATGCACAAGTAGCCAAAGAGTTAGGCCACAGCCCCACAACCACCTGGGCCACCACCCGCAAAGGCGCACTGGCGCAGTTAAAAAACTTTATTGATAATCACTTTGCAGAGTTCGGCCCCCTAGAAGATGCCATGACAGTTGATAACTGGGCCTTGCACCATTCACTTCTCTCCCCCTACATCAACAACGGCCTGCTCCACCCAACAGAGGTCATCCACGCTGCAGTAAAAGCATTTAACACCGGCAAAGTACCGATTGAATCCGCCGAGGGCTTTATCAGACAGATCATTGGCTGGCGTGAATACGTCAACGGTATGTATTGGTTTTTAGGCCCTGACTATCGCAATAACAATCAACTAAGCGCCACCAGGCCACTCTTGCCACTCTTTAGTGATCCGAGCAAAACTCAGATGAACTGTATGAAGCAAACAGTTACAGATATTAACGAGCGTGCATGGGTCCACCACATCCCCCGTTTAATGTTGCTTTCAAATCTAGCTCTCATTACTGGCACCAACCCACAAGCATTCCTCGATTGGATGCGCGAAGTATTTATCGATGCATCTGAATGGGTCATGGTTCCAAATGTCATTGGCATGGGAGTCCACGCAGATGGCGGTCAGATGATGACTAAGCCATATGCGGCAGGTGGTGCATACATCTCACGCATGTCTAACTACTGCAAGGCCTGCACATATAACCCCAAGCTGCGCGTGGGAGAAGATGCTTGTCCTTTCACCACTCTCTACTGGGATTTTCTCGATAGACATAAAGAGGCCTTTGCTAAAAACCACCGCATGAGTCAACAAGTATTTGGTCTCAAGAGATTGAGTGATCTGCCTGAATTAAAGGAAAGAGCACAAGAAGTCTTAGAGGGTTTGAGTAAGGGTTTAATTTAGTTTCTTACTTCTCCACGCCCCCGTTGACATACTGTGAGATATTGCCAGGAAAGATTGCCACAAAGAAAGCTGCAACTACCCAGCCCACAACAACCCGGTAACGCCAAAGAAAAATAAGAGAAAGCCCCAAGACAATCTCCAC
>JBDLTD010000045.1:0-7152 GCA_039799185.1 Actinomycetota bacterium
AGATGCAATCAATGAAGCAATGCGCGATTGGGTAACAAATGTTGCGACAACACATTACATGTTGGGCACCGTTGCTGGACCACACCCATTTCCAACAATGGTTCGCGATTTCCACAAAATAATTGGCGAGGAAGCCCGCGAACAAGTTCTAGCCTTGACTGGCAAATTGCCTGACGCTGTTCTTGCATGCGTTGGGGGAGGATCGAATGCAATGGGAATTTTCCATGCATTCATTCCAGATGCGGGAGTTCGCTTGATTGGCTTGGAAGCAGGTGGCGATGGAGTTGAAACTGGTCGCCATTCCGCAACAATAAGTGGAGGATCACCAGGTGTGTTGCACGGTACCCGTTCTTACATCATGCAGGACAGCAACGGGCAAACAGTTGAGTCACATTCAATTTCAGCAGGATTAGATTATCCAAGCGTTGGTCCAGAGCATGCATACTTGCATGACATTGGTCGCGCCGAATATCGCGCAGTTAATGATGATGCAGCCATGGCCGCGTTTTCTCTTCTGTGTCGCACGGAAGGAATTATTCCAGCCATTGAGACTGCTCATGCATTAGCTGGCGCGCTAGTAATCGGTAATGAATTGGGCCCAGATGCCACACTACTTATTAACCTTTCTGGGCGTGGAGATAAAGACGTTCAAACTGCTGCAAACTATTTTGGAATTCCATTGTGAGCACAGCTTTAGATTTAGTTTTTGAAAAAACTCGTGCAGAAAATAGAGCCGCGCTCATTGCATATATTCCAGCAGGGTTTCCTTCCAAATCAGGTTGTGAAAAAGCAATCCGAGCATTGGCAGAGGCGGGAGTGGATGCCATTGAAATTGGATTTCCATACAGTGATCCGATTATGGATGGGCCAACAATTCAAGAAGCTGCAGATATTTCCCTAAAAGGTGGAACTAATGCTGCAGATGTATTTTCTGCCCTGAAGGTGGCAAGTGACACCGGTGTTGCATCAGTTGTAATGACGTATTGGAACCCCATTGAAAAATATGGCGTAAAAGAGTTTGCACAATCCATTGCAGATAATGGTGGTTCAGGTGTTATTACTCCGGATCTAACAATTGAAGAATCTGGACGCTGGTTAGAAGCGGTGAACAAGTCTGAGATCAATCCTATTTATGTTGTGGCACCTAGTACTTCTGATGCTCGTTTGACTCAGGTCACCTCTAAGACCGGTGGCTTTGTCTATGCAGCATCTGTCATGGGAGTAACTGGGGCAAGAACAAATGTTTCAGTCGATGCCAGTGCCTTGGTTGCAAGAGTAAAAAAAACTACTGCGCTTCCAGTATCAGTTGGTTTAGGTGTTTCAACGCGTGAGCAGGCAAAGCAAGTTGCGGCCTATGCAGATGGCGTGATTGTTGGCTCTGCATTTATTAAACTGCTTTTGAATGCAAAATCTGAGCAAGAAGGATTAGATGCAATTTCAGAATTAGCTAAAGAGTTGGCGTTAGGAGTTCGAGAGGGTCGATGAGTACATTTCATAAGAAGTATCAACCTTTTATTACTCTGATTTGTCGCCTTCTTTTGGGTGGAGTGTTATTAGTAGCAGGGGGATTGAAAGCCTTTAAGCCCTCTGAATCAGCCGGTGCAGTTGCTGCCTATAAAATCTTGCCAACAGATATTGCTCACCTGATTGGTTATGCAATGCCTTGGTTAGAGATTGCTCTCGGAATTCTTCTCATAATTGGTCTCACCACACGATTAGCCGCACTGGCTGGAACCGCTGTGATGATTATTTTTACTGCAGCGATTATTTCAGTGTGGGCGCGCGGCATCCTCATTGATTGTGGATGCTTTGGCGGGGGCGGCGCAGTTGATCCAAGCAAAGCTGCCGAGGCTCATCGGGCATATCTATTAGAGATTCTGCGCGATTTAGGTTTGGCTTTATCTGGCACTTATCTATACTTTTTCCCCTACGGACGTTTAAGCATTGAAAAACCACTTCAAAATACCGAGGAGCAGTAATGGCAAAGCAGGCGAAGGCAACTAAATCATCTGGCGGAGATAACTTCACACGATGGTTAGTTATCGGAATGGTCATCTTAGTTGTTGCATCGGGGGCTATCTTCAGTGTTGTTGGAGAAAAGTCTAAAGCCAATGAGTCATTTGCAATCTTGAACGATTTTAAAGTTGGACCAACTGTTGTTTCAACCGTTGATGAGACTAATGGCGCTGGAATTACATTTAATGAGGGTGCTGTAAAGACAGTTGATATTTGGGAAGATCCACAGTGCCCAGTCTGTAATACATTTGAACAAGCTAATGGTGAATTCATCGATGATTTAGTGCGTGCTAAAAAGGCGAAGGTTGTATTTCACGTCCTTTCTTTCCTAGGCAATGAATCAGTGTCTGCTTCAAATGCTGCTTATTGCGCAGCCGATGAAAGCCGTTATCTTGATTTCCACAAGGCTATGTATTTGGTGCAGCCAGTACTTGAAAATTCAGGCTTCTATTCAACTGAAAACTTAATCAAAATTGGAAGTTATGCAGGTCTTACTTCACAGAGTTTCATTGATTGTGTTACCAAAGGTTCAAAGTTAGATTATGTCCGAGCTGCTTATGAATCTATGGGTAAATACAACGTTCAAGGAACTCCAACTGTGTTCTTCAACGGTAAGTTGTGGGAGCGCAAGAACAATGCATTCCTACTTGAAGAGTTCGCCGCAGCGTTCGAAGCTAGCTAAACCTTGATTCGCTCAATTCCTTCGCCAACAGTTTCATCGTTGGAGTTGGGCCCATTTACTTTTCATCTCTATGCCCTATGCATCATTGCCGGTATTGCAATTGCAATTTGGTTGGGGGACAAGCGCTTTCGTGCTCAGGCACCTGATGCTAAATCAGTTGTTTCAGAGGTTGCGATCACTGCAGTTCCTGTCGGAATTGTTGGTGGGCGCATCTATCACGTGATCACTTCACCAGATGCTTATTTTGGCTCTGGAGGAAACCCAGTTGATGCTTTTAAAATCTGGGAAGGTGGTTTGGGAATTTGGGGAGCAATTTCACTAGGTGTCGTTGGTGCTTGGTTGAGATATCGCCAATTAGCTAAGCGCATGGAGTTGCCAAACTTTGCACTCTTTTTAGATTCACTAGCTCCAGGGATTCTCTTTGCACAAGCCATTGGCAGATTTGGTAACTGGTTTAATATCGAATTATTTGGAAAACCATTACAAGCACCTTGGGCCTTAGAAGTTCCCCTGCAATATCGACCAGCTGGTTACTCGGCCTTTGAAACATTTCACCCGACCTTTCTCTATGAATCATTGTGGTGTGCTCTTTTGGCAGTTGCGTTGATTAAATTTGGTAAGCGCCTTGCACCCGGCCAGGTCTTCTCTGTTTATGTAATGGTGTATTCAATAGGACGCTTGGCGATTGAATCCATCCGAATTGATTCTGCTCACACAATTGCTGGCCTGCGCCTAAATATATGGGTCAGTGTGCTTGTTGCACTGGCTGGGGCAGTGACACTTCGGGCGCAATCGCGCAAAGGGCAATAGCTTTCAGGTAGGCTTATTTATATGGCGCTAGAAGAGGTATACCAACGCAATCTGCAACACCGCACCCATCGAGCTGGTTGGTTGCGCGCGGCAGTGCTTGGCGCAAATGACGGTCTAGTCTCGACGGCATCTTTGATGATTGGTGTTGCAGCAGCTGGTAAAACAGATTTTCTTCTAACAGCTGGTCTTGCAGGAATTTCTGCTGGTGCAATGTCAATGGCAGTTGGTGAATATGTTTCAGTACGTTCCCAAAACGATGTTGAGGAATCTGATCGTCTATTAGAAATTGAACACCTTGCAACTGATCCAGAAGGTGAACTTGTTGAACTGCAACATATTTATATTGCCCGTGGTCTTTCACCTGAACTTGCTTTAACGGTTGCACAAGAGATGCATAAAAAAGATCCACTTGCTGCGCACCTGCGTGATGAGTTAGGTCAACATCCTCATACAAAGGCCCGACCAGTTCAGGCAGCTATCGCTTCTGCCTTAAGTTTTACAGCAGGTGGATTTGTTCCATTCCTTGGAGCATTCGCACCGACTCTTGGTGCTAAAGCGTGGAGCATTGTGGCCTTCACTGTTGTTGGATTAGTTCTCACAGGCATTCTCAGTGCTAGGACAGCAGGCTCAAAAGTCTTAGTACCAACCCTTCGCGTGATCATCGGGGGATGCCTGGGCATGCTCATCACCGCAGCAATTGGAAAGATTGCCCATATCTCCGGGATTTAACCGCTGTAGCAAATAGCTCATTTGTTGCTACTCTTTACCAGCACTACAGGGCCAAGGTTGTCCCGCACATCATTTTCGACAACAGGAGCTCTGACGCCGTGGCTTTGCCTTCCAATTACCCCCATGCACAAGGTCTCTATGACCCTGCGCAAGAACATGATGCCTGCGGCGTGGCAATGGTGGCAACGCTAAATAAAATTGCAACACATGAGATTGTAGAAAAAGCACTTACTGCACTTCGCAATTTAGAACACCGCGGTGCCTCTGGCGCAGAACCAGATAGTGGTGATGGTGCAGGAATCCTTATTCGTATTCCAGATAAGTTTTATCAAGATGTAACCACTTTTGATTTACCAGCAGTTGGCTCCTATGCATCCGGTATTGCATTTGTTGAGCAGGGTGTTGATGTTCAAGCTGCGATAGAAAAAATTGCAGGAGAAGAGGGATTGAAGGTTTTAGGTTGGCGCGAGCTACCAATTAACTCAAAATCATTGGGTAAAACTGCACTGTCAGTGATGCCTAACTTTCAACAGATTTTTGTATCAGGCTTCAATGGAGAGTCTGGTTTAGTTTTAGAGCGCATGGCCTTTTGTTTGCGCAAACGCGCTGAGCATGGTCTGAAAGTGTATTTCCCATCTCTTTCATCTCAAACAATTGTTTACAAGGGCATGCTCACAACTGGACAGCTAGAAGAGTTTTTTCCAGATCTCTCCGATGAGCGAGTTGTTTCACCACTTGCTCTCGTGCACTCACGTTTTTCAACCAATACGTTTCCTTCTTGGCCTCTAGCCCACCCATATCGCTTCATTGCTCACAACGGTGAAATTAACACTGTTAAGGGAAATCGAAACTGGATGAGAGCACGTGAGTCATTACTTGAAAGTGATTTGATTCCCGGAGACCTTAAGCGTTTGTTCCCAATCGTTGAAATGTCCGGTAGTGACTCTGCATCATTTGATGAAGTACTAGAACTGCTCTATTTAGGTGGTCGCTCTTTGCCACATGCAGTATTGATGATGATTCCTGAAGCATGGGAAAATCATGAAACGATGCCGCAGAATCGTCGTGATTTCTATGCATTCCATGCATCACTGATGGAGCCATGGGATGGACCTGCATGTGTGACATTTACTGATGGACATCAAGTTGGAGCGGTTCTTGATCGAAATGGTTTACGTCCATCACGTTTTTGGGTGACTAATGATGGTCTAGTTGTTCTTGCCTCTGAAGTTGGCGTGCTTGATATACCTGCCGAAAACATTGTAAGAAAAGGCCGTTTGCAGCCAGGCAAGATGTTCTTAGTTGACATCGAAGCAGGACGAATTATTGAAGATGCTGAGATTAAAGATCAGTTAGCGGACTCTTCTCCATACGGAGACTGGCTCCATGCTGGAATGGTGAAGTTAAGCGACCTTCCATCTCGTGAACACATTATTTATCCGCACTCATCTGTTCTACGTCGCCAGCGTGCATTTGGTTATACGGAAGAAGAAGTTCGTATTCTTATTACGCCGATGGCAAGAAATGGATTAGAAGCACTGGGTTCAATGGGAACTGATACTCCTATTGCCGCACTTTCTGATAAGCCACGTTTAATATTTGATTACTTCTCTCAACTCTTTGCACAGGTTACCAATCCGCCTCTAGATGCAATTCGTGAAGAGATGGTGACAAGCCTTGGAACTTCTATGGGCCCAGAGCACAATTTATTAGATCCAGGTCCAAATAGCTGTCGTCAAATCTCCTTGGCATTTCCAGTCATTGATAATGATGAGTTAGCAAAGATTATTCACGTTAACGCTGATGGTGATTACCCAGGATTAGCCACACATGTCATTCGTGGTTTGTTCTTCGTTGCAGATGGCGGCGATTCACTTCGTGAGCGTTTGGAAGAGATCAAAGCTGAAGTTTCAGAAGCTATCAATGATGGTGCACATATCATCGTTCTCTCCGATCGTGATGCAGATGCTGAAGAAGCACCGATTCCATCTCTTCTTTTAACATCTGCTGTTCACCACCATTTGATTCGCGAAAAGACTCGCACCAAGGTGGGGTTAGTTATTGAAGCTGGTGATGTGAGAGAAGTTCATCACGTTGCACTTTTGATTGGTTATGGTGCAGCGGCAGTTAATCCTTATCTAGCGATGGAAACTGCAGAAGATTTAGTTCTACAAGGAGTGATTACAGGAATTACACCTGAGAAGGCTGTGCGTAATTTAATTAAGTCTTTGGGTAAAGGTGTTCTAAAAGTTATGTCCAAGATGGGCATTAGCACAATCGCTTCATACACCGGCGCACAAGTATTTGAAGCCATTGGATTGAGCCAAGAGTTAGTAGATGAATATTTTGTTGGCACTACTTCTCGCTTAGGCGGAGTGAATTTAGATGTCATTGCCCAAGAAACAATTGCACGTCACCACATTGCTTATCCACCAGGGGGAGCCATTCCTGGAACTAAGCGTTTGCCAATTGGTGGGGAATACCAATGGCGCCGTGAAGGTGAGCCACATCTATTTGATCCAGAGACTGTATTCACCTTGCAGCACTCCACTCGCAATAAGCGCTATGACGTCTTCAAGCGCTATACCGATCGTGTCAACGATCAGAGCACTCGCTTAATGACTTTGCGTGGATTATTTGGTTTCAATGACAGCGTGCGTCCTGCCATCTCAATTGATGAAGTCGAGTCAGCCTCAGAGATTATTAAACGTTTTTCAACTGGTGCGATGTCATATGGTTCGATCTCTCAAGAGGCTCATGAAACTTTAGCTATTGCAATGAACCGCTTAGGTGGTAAATCAAACACAGGAGAAGGTGGCGAGGATCCAGAGCGCTATCTAAAGATGGCTAGTGGAGACTCAAAGCGCTCTGCTATTAAGCAGGTTGCATCTGGTCGCTTTGGTGTTACTAGTGAC
>JBDLTD010000046.1:0-7126 GCA_039799185.1 Actinomycetota bacterium
ATCTATATAACAATCATGGGCACCTTTGCTGCTCTCTCTGTGGCAGTTGCTGTGCCATTAGCTGAGGCAAGTGCATGGGGTTGGCGCTTATCGATGATTCCTTGGTTAGTTATCGGCGTAATTTCATCTGCATGGTGGTTACTGAGGATCTCGAAATCTCGTGAATCTGGACACATGGAAGTAAGTTCAAAGTTTCATACTGCTCTGTTTAGAAAACCAGGTGCATGGAGTATTGCAATCTTCTTTGGTCTGCAATCCATGCTCTTCTATGGCACTGCTACATGGCTACCAACAATCTTGGTTTCTAAGGGTTACACCCTTAGTCATGCTGGATTAGTTGTCTCTCTTACTGGTTTTCTTGGCTCTGCCATTGGTATTGCCGCTCCGCACTATGCATCCAAGTTAAAGAACATGCGTATGTTCTTATTTCTAATGGGCATAATGGTTGCAGCTAGCTTTGCTGCGCTAATTTTTGATACTGGTTGGCGATTAATCATCTGGCTACTTATTTCAAATATCGGACTCTCAGTGACATTTCCTCTTTCTCTTCTACTCACAGTTACACGCAGCATTGATGCGGGGGAGACTCGATCACTTTCAATCATGGCACAATCAGTTGGTTATCTCATGGCTGCCTTTGCACCTGGAATCGTTGGAGCGATCTTTGATTCAACCTTGAGTTGGGGTATTGCTTTGCTCGTGCCAGTTGTACTTGGAATAGCCCTTGCTGTGGTCGGCTACTTTGCAGGAAAAGCCGAAAAGATAGAGATATAAGGGCGATAGAAAGCTTGTGCAGTTACCATTGTGTATTAATAACCGGATGAAAAGGTGTTCACTTTGTTTGAATCAATAGTTCTGGGGATTGTGCAAGGTCTTACAGAGTTTCTTCCTATTTCATCTAGTGCCCACCAGCGCATTGCAGGGGAGTTCTTTAGCAATGCCCAGGATCCAGGAGCCCGCTTTACGGCAATTACCCAAATTGGCACAGAGTTAGCTGTTCTGATCTTTTTTAGAAACGACATTAAGAATATTGTTCGAGCTTGGTTTAACAAAGTTGTATTGCGCAAAGATTTAGCTTCAGATCAAAAGCCCTTGGCTCGTATGGGTTGGTTGATTATTGTCGGCAGCATCCCAATCGTTGTTTTGGGTTATCTAGGTAAAGACATCATTACTAATGATTTCCGCTCTCTTTGGCTGATTGCTTCATCTTTGATTATCTTTGGTGTGATTCTCGGGTTAGCCGATCACTACGGCAAGAAAGAAAAGAGCTTAAGTGATTTGAATTCAAAGCACGGCACCCTTTACGGTCTAGCTCAATCACTTGCATTGATTCCAGGTGTTTCTCGCTCAGGTGCAACTATTGCAATGGGCCGCTATCTCGGTTACACCCGTGAAGCAGCGCTGCGCTATTCATTCCTCTTAGCTCTGCCAGCAGTCTTTGGAAGTGGTTTTTATCAACTCAAAGATGCTTTTGGTAATAATGCGGTGGCAAATGTTTACACCCTGCCACAAACCTTTATTGCAACAGCCATTGCCTTTGTTGTTGGCTACGCCGTCATTGCTTGGTTACTCAAGTTTGTAACAACTAAGTCCTTTATGCCATTTATCATCTACAGAATCGCCCTTGGAACAACAGTGCTAGTTCTACTGAGCGCGGGCATTATTAATCCATGAGCAAGGCACAAATCACTGCGCACTTAAAGAAATTTGATAAAGCTCAGCGCGATATATTGAGCCAGCTACGCAAAGAGATCCTAGAAGAGCTACCAACAGCCCAGGAGATTATTAAGTATGGCATTCCAACCTTTGCCATAGAGGGAGTTCCAGTTCTTGGCTTTGATGGATATAAGGCCCACAACTCACTTTTTCCTTATAGCGGCTCCACTAATAAGTATCTAGAAAAAGAGTTAGCTAAATACGTCCAGACAAAAGGTTCCATTCATTTTTCTTTAGATAAGCCATTTCCACGAGCGCTGTTAAAGAAGATAATTAAGGTCAGAATTGTTCAGATTAATGCTTCCTATCCCAGCAAAAACGGTGAGTACTTAGAGTTTTATGGCAATGGAGTACTTAAAGCCAAAGGAAAAATGAAGCAGGGCAAACTGCATGGGTATTGGGAATGGTTTCGAAAAGATGGAACCAAAATGCGCTCAGGATCATTTAAAGCGGGCACGCAAACAGGGTTGTGGACTACCTATGATCAAAGCGGAAAGGCCTATAAGAAAACTAACTTTCCTAGTTAGCTTCCTGGGCTCACCGTTGACATATTGAAATCTTTAATCACTAGTGGTGGAACTGCAACATTAGACATATCGCCAGCCCATTCACGTGGTTGAGTCCATTCAGATGCACCAGCATGTGCGATGCGAGAGAGGGCTGAAACCGGTGAATCATTCCAACGGAAGTTATTAGTTGCACCAACTACTTCGCCGCCCTTAACGTGATAAACACCGTCACGAGTTAAGCCGGTGAGAAGTAGTGAGTTGGGATCAACCATGCGGATATACCAGAATGTTGTAAGAAGAAGTCCGTTATCAACTTTCTTGACTAGATCTTCTAGTGAGCCACTTGCTCCATCAACGCTCATAACAAGGTTTTCACCGAGTGGCGTGAAATCAAGGTTTGTGAGTTTTGCAGTTGCGCGAGTTTGAATCAGAGATTGCAAAACGCCATCTTTGAGCCAGTCAACGCGCTTGATTGGTTGACCATTATCAAATACTGATGAGAACGGTGAACTCACAGCAGTTGCTACGAAGTTAGAGGCAGGAAGTTGCTTGAAATCAGGATCACTAAAGAACTGCAGTGAAAGATTAGAGAGCTTCTCGCCAATACGAGTTCCGCCACCCTTTTTAGAAAATACTGATTGACCCTCATGAGCATCACGAGCAGCTGATACCCACATCATGTAGGTGAAGAGATCTGCAACTGAACCTGAAGGCATGATGGTGTCATAGCGTCCGGCTGGTAGATCTACCTTGGTGCCTTGCCAGGTTAAACGCTGGCGAATCTGGGCATCGATATTTGCAACAGAGACATCTTTGAAGTCACGAGTTTCAACACCGTTCCATGTGGAGCGGGAGCGATCGTGGGACTTTCCAGTCATCTCTACGCGACCAACTGGTGAATCCTTGCGCAAGCGCAACCCACCCTTTGATCCAACCCAGGTTGTTTCATTGGTGTGTTCGGAATATCCAAAGAGTTCAATCTTGTCGGCAACTGAGCGAGAGAACATATCGCCAAGTGCTGGAGCAAAAGTTGAAAATACTTCAGGACCAGTTGGAACGTGAGCTGCCGACCAATCACCAATAGCAAGGTTTGTGGCTAGCGGTGCGTAATCTTCTGCTGGACCTGATGCTTTTGCTGCAGCAATTGCTTCTTCTAGAAGCTTTGGAACATCTGCAAGTGAGACATCTGTGCGTGTTACACCACCAGATGCCATCCCACCTTCAACGGCCACAAAGGCAACAACAGTGACGCTGCGCTCTTGAATAACACCATTAGTAGTCAGCGTGCTGCCAGCCCAACGTAGGTTGGCTTGAGTCTTATCGCGCACAACAACAATGCAGTCATCACACGTTGCAGCCGATGTAATCTTTTCAATTAGATCTTGAGCAGAAATCATTTTCCAGCCTCCGCAACAGTATTGAGAATGTTTACTTTGTCGAAAATTGCCGATGGGCAACCATGACTCACCGCTGCAATCTGACCTGGTTGTGCTTTACCGCAGTTAAAGGCACCGCCTAGAACGTATGTAGAAGGACCACCCACAACCTTCATGGAGCCCCAGAAATCAGTTGTCGTTGCTTGGTAGGCAACATCTTTGAGCTGACCAACAATTTTGCCGTTCTTAACGCGGTGGAACTGTTGACCAGTAAATTGGAAGTTATAGCGCTGCATATCAATAGACCAAGACTTATCACCCTTGATGATGATTCCATCTTCCATTGAGGCAACCATTTCCTCATATGTTGGACCTGTTGGATTTGGTTGCAAAGAAACGTTTGGCATGCGCTGAATTGGAACGTGTGCTGGTGAATCTGCAAAGGCGCAGCCATTACTGCGATCGCGGTTAACGCGGGCAGCAATGCGGCGATCTAATTGATAACCAACGAGCAGACCATCTTTAATGATGTCCCAACGTTGGGCTGCAACACCTTCATCATCAAAGCCCACAGTGCTAAGACCATGAGGTGTGGCGCGATCTCCAGTGACATTCATGAGCTTTGAGCCATATTGGAGCTTATTTAACTTATCTGGCGTGGCAAAAGAGGTTCCGGCATAATTTGCTTCATAACCAATGGCGCGATCTAGTTCAGTTGCATGGCCAATTGACTCATGAATTGTTAACCACAAGTTAGATGGATGAACTAATACGTCATAGCGACCAGGTTCAACTGATGGAGCTGCAACCTTTTCAGCCAATAGGGAGGGAAGTTCAGCGATTTCATCATCCCACTTCCAATGTGAGTTACCCATCCACTCCCAACCAAAGCCTGCAGGTTGTGCCAATGTGCGCATGGATTCAAAGCCATGGTCTCCAATGGAGATTGCTTCAATCTGTGTTTGGATGCGCACGCGCTGTTGTGTGGTGCTAGTTCCATATGAATCGGCGTAGTGCTTTTGTTCTTTAACAAACATAGTGTGAGCAGATGTGTGATTCACGTTTGCGCTCTTAAGCAAGCGATTACTTAAATCTGCAAGACGATCCTTTTTATCTGAGTCTGAGACTGAGAAAGGATCGATTTCATAATCAGATACCCATGTTTGGTTTGCATAAACAGGCTCTGTTACAAGTGAGACTAATTCAGTTGATAAAGGCTTTGATGTTTTCGCCATTGCAACGGCCGTTAATGCCAGCTTCTTAGCAACATCTACAGAGATTTCAGGTGAGGAAGCAAAGCCCCACGCTCCATTGACGATAACGCGAACGCCTAAACCGGCATTGGTCTCATCACTTTGTGTCTCAGGACGAGCATCTCGCAGCGAGAGCAAACCATTGCGTGTGCGCTCAATGCGCACATCCACATGGGATGCTCCAGCTTCTTTTGCTGTGCTAATCGCGGCATCACTAACGGCTGTTAGTGGAAGGGCTAGGAAATCTGCATCTACGTTTTTGTTCACCCCCGAACCTTATGTCAATCAAGGCATTGGTGCATAGAGAACGCTCTATCGAAGATTGATTTGCGGTCCCACTGAATTGGCTTTACGATTTAGATGTTTAAGGGGAGTACCTCGCAACAGCTACCTCGTCAATACGGTGTAAAAACCCGGGGCGCTGGCCGTTCATTCGGTTAGGGAGACCTTGACCATGTTCTACTCATGGCTATCAAGGGAGAAATTCATGCAGGTTTCAACGTTCATCTGGGCGGCAACAATTGGGCTAATTCTTGCTCTCATTTTGGTTGATCTACTGACCGCTTCACGCAAAGCCCACGACGTTAAATTCAAAGAGGCAGTAGCTACCACTTTATTCTACGTCAGCATTTCAATTGGCTTTGGCCTTTGGGTGTGGTCCTACTTTGGGTCAACGTATGGAACTGAATTCTTTGCCGCCTACTTAGTTGAATACTCACTATCCATTGATAACTTGTTTATTTTCGTCATCATTCTGGCCCAGTTTGCAGTCCCAACTATTTATCACCAACGAGTTCTGCTTATTGGAGTAATGCTTGCGCTGGTCTTTAGAGCAATCTTTATTTCAATCGGAGCAGTTGCTATCTCTGCATTCTCATTCACCTTTGCAATTTTTGGTGCAATCCTCATTTGGACTGGAATCGGTCTATTCAAGCACTGGAATGAAGATCCAGAACCAAATGATAATTTCATGGTTCGCACACTCAGAAAACGTATGTCCATAGTCGATGAGTTCCATGGCTCGAAATTGTTCATCAAGGTCAGTGGCAAGCGCTTTGCGACCCCAATGTTTTTAGTAATTGTTGCAATTGGCTCGACAGACCTACTTTTTGCCCTGGATTCAATTCCAGCAACATTTGGTGTGACATCGCAAACATTCCTAGTCTTCACAGCTAATGCCTTTGCACTCCTTGGGCTACGAGCGTTGTATTTTCTCATCAAGGGCCTACTCGACAAGTTGATCTATCTCTCCCTGGGCCTTTCATTTATCTTGATCTTCATTGGCGGCAAGTTAATGCTCACCTATGCCCATGAGATCTTTGATGGTGTCCCAAAGATTCCTACTCCTGTTAGTCTTGCTGTCATAGCGACAATATTGTTGATCTCAACAGTTGCCAGCTTGATTAAGAGTAAGCAGAATCCTGAAATGAAGGCCCACCCTGGGCGCATTACCGGACATAAGGAAGAGGACAAAAAGTGAAGAAAAATTGGTTGCTCTTGCCTAAGAGATTGAGGCAGATCATCGCTTTTTCTGTTGGTTCATTTTTAGTTCTAACTGGCTTGGTGTTAATTGTTCTCCCAGGTCCTTTCACGATGCCTTTAGTAATAGCTGGATTATTTATTCTTGCTGCTGAATTTGCCTGGGCTGAAAGGTTTTTAGCAAAAGCTAAGCTTCATGCGAGCAAGATTGTTCCTAAGAAATATAAGAAGAGTAAGTAAGGCACAATTGCCTAATGCCTCACACCATCGCATGCGTTGAATTACATGCTGATGACTGGGCACGGCTGCGTGATATCCGCTTAAAAGCACTCATTGATAGTCCTCATGCATTTGGGGGCACTTATGAGAACGAGAACGCCTTTGATGAAGATAGATGGCGCCTTGAATTTGTAAAGCAAGCCTTTGTCATTGCATCAGTTGATGGTGTTGATGCGGCAATGATGTATGTAGAAAACCTTCAAGGTGATTTTGATGCCACATGTTGGATTGGCGGATGTTGGAGTGATCCCGATTTTCGTGGTGTTGGTTTAATGCGCACAATGTTTGAGTTCCTAGATAAGCAAGCAGATTCACGAGATTGGTTAGTCCAAGGCCTTGGTGTGTGGACAGATAATGAGTTAGCCATTGCAGCATATGAAAAATTAGGTTTTGTTGAAATGGGCGGACCGCAACCAAGTACGCGCCAACCTGGAAAGTTTTATCAGCGAATGATTAGAAAAACGATTAACGCTTAAATCTCTGAAACTTGATACTTAGCTTTTGCTAACCATGC
>JBDLTD010000047.1:0-7113 GCA_039799185.1 Actinomycetota bacterium
AACTATGTTGTAACCATTTTGTGCCAGCAATCGCGTGAAACTCTCACCGATTCCAACCGTTGCACCTGTAACCAAAGCCCATGATTGCATGTAAATCTCCTATTTGATCTTTAGTTCGCCAACTGCTCCAACAGGAACAAATGGTGCGCGCGGTGCAACTGCATTCAATCTCTTATACGGCAGATTTTGAGCAGGTCGTGAATCTGCATCACCCTTGTTAGGCCAGAAAGATAGTGCACGTTCTGCCTGTGCAGTAATAGTTAGCGATGGATTCACACCCAAATTTGCGGTGATTGTTGAACCATCAACAATATGAAGGGTTGGATAGTTCCAAACGCGATGATACGGATCAATCACTCCTTGGCTCTGATCACTTCCTATTACGCACCCACCAACAAAGTGAGCTGTAAATGGTGCATCTATGAGATCACCAACATGACCACCTGCTATTCCGCCATGCTTTTGAGCAATAAGCCTGACCGCTTCATTTGCTGCCGGGATATATGTGGCATTGGGATGCTCTGGATCATTAGTTGAAGTTAAATGCCAGCCAAAGATTGATTTCTTTCCTCGCACAGAGACTGAAGAATCAACATTTTGCATTGTTAGAGCAATGACTGTCCGCTCACTCCAGCGGCGCACGTTCAAAATCTTGAAAAGTAGTTTTGGATTAGCTACAAATTGCTTCCACCACTGTTTGCGACGATCTTGTGATGAGTGACCATCGGTCATGATTGTCTGTAGCAAGCCCATTAAATTAGAGCCTTTGCCATATCGAACTGGCTCAATGTGGGTATTTTCATCAGGGAAAAACGATGAGGTAATAGCACTGCCATCGCTGTAGTCGATGTCAGTATTTTGCATGAGGGCACCAGTTAAAGCTTCACTATTAGTTCTAGACAAATCACCTAAGCGATCAGAGATCCCTGGCAATACTTTGTCATCTTTCATCTTATGAAGCAGTTTTTGGGTATTGAATGTGCCAGCGGCAACAATTACATCCTTAGCAAAAAATACTGAGCCTCTTTCGCCCAACCAGTCATCTGTTTTGCGAGTTGAAATCTTCCACTCACCGTTAGGTAGTTTCTCAATCTTTGTAGCAGTAGTCATTGGGAAAACTTCTGCTCCAGCTTTTTCAGCTAGGCCTAAGTAGTTTTTAGGCAAAGTATTTTTGGCATTAAATCGGCACCCACTCATACATGCACCGCATTGCATACAACCATTGCGATCAGGTCCAACTCCACCGAAAAATGGATCTTTACTTGCAACACCTTTGCCATCACCAAAATAGATTCCAAGTGGGGCCATCTTGAAAGTGTGGCCAACACCCATTTCCTCAGCTGCCTCTTTCATCGCCTTGTCACTGTTAGAAAAATAAGGGTTGTCTGTAACACCCAACATGCGTCGAGCTTGGTCATACCAAGGCTCTAACTCTTCTTTCCAGTTTGTAATAGATGCCCACTGTTTATCAGTGAAGTATTTATCACCTGGTTGATACAAAGTGTTGGCATAAACCAAAGAACCTCCACCGACACCAGCCCCAGCTAGAACTAAAACATCAGGCAACACATGAATACGTTGAATGCCATAAAGGCCAGCTTTTGGAGCAAATAGAAATTTACTTATGCGCCATGATGTCTTCGGGAAATCTTTATCTCGAAAGCGCTTGCCTGCCTCAAGGACAGCGACGCTATAACCCTTTTCACGTAGGCGCAGCGCAGATACGGAGCCACCAAAGCCGGATCCAATAATCACAACGTCAAATGTGCGCTTCATTTCTTCAAGTCTAGTCATGGCAATAATTCATGACAAGATTGCCCCTGCACAATCTAAGTCCCCGTAGCTCAGTGGATAGAGCAACCGCCTCCTAAGCGGTAGGTCGCAGGTTCAACTCCCGCCGGGGACACATACTTTAAATTAATGCTTAAGAGTGAATTTCTGCATCCACTTAGGTGCCCACCAGTTACGTTCACCAAATAAACGCATAAGCGCTGGAACAAGGAGTGCTCGCACGATTGTTGCATCCAGAATAACTGCAAGTGAAACACCAAAGCCAAGCATCTTGATTGATGTAACACCACTTGTTATAAAGGCTGCGAATACAACAGCAAGCAGCATTGCAGCTGCAGTAATGATTCGAGCAGATCGTTGCAAACCAACGGCAACAGATTCAACGTTGCTCTTACCGCTCAAATGCTCTTCACGGATGCGCGATAGTAAAAATAGTTCGTAGTCCATTGAAAGTCCAAAAACAACCACCGCTACCAGAATTACTGAACCCGTATCTAAAGTTCCAGTCACGGTGAAGTCACCCACTAACCACTTCAGGTGGCCATCGATAAATATCCAAGTAATTGCACCAAGGGTTGCAACCAATGAAAGCCCATTGAGTATCACTGCCTTAATCGGCAAGATAATTGAACCAGTGAAGACGAAGATAAGGATTAATACTGTCAATGCGATCCAACCCAAAGCCAATGGCAATGTTTTAGCGATTCCATCTTGCGAGTCAGTGAAATCAGCGGCAGCTCCACCGATGAGTGTGCCAGCAGGCTGATCTAGATTTCTAATGTCGTGAATTACCTGTAATGAGTCAGTGCTTCGAGATGGCACAGAGGAAATTACTTGAACTCGAATATCTTGCTTGTAGGTCTCAATTGCGCCAACACGGACGATGCCGTCAATGCCTTTTACCTTCTCCAAGAAAGCATTAATGTCACTTTCACGACCAACACCATTTGGTACTACAACCTCAATTGGACTTCCAATTAATCCATCAAAGCGGGTATCAACTACTTCGGCTGCAATAGCAGCTGGATTTGATGCAGGTAGAACTCTTGAATCCACTTGGGCAAATGAAATATTAGTAACAGGTGCAGCCAATATCCCTAAGACCACTAAACAAGCAAGAACAACTGGAACTGGGCGCTTCATAACGTTGCGGGCGGTGTGCGCCCAACGACCATCTTCCTTAGGAGTAATCGCACTCTTTCGAACAACACCCTTATCAACTTTTTCCCCAATCACGGCAAGTAGTGCTGGTAGCGCAATAACTGCACCAATAACTGCAAATGTAATGACAGCTACACCGGCATAACCAAAGGATTTTAAGAACTCAAGTGGAAAGAAGAGAAGTGATGCCATGGTGACAAAAACAGTTAGGCCTGAGTAGAAAACAGTTTTACCTGCTGTAGCAACAGTTGTGACTACGGATTCTTCAACGCTATGGCCGTTATGTAGTTCTTCGCGGAATCGATTGACCATCAGTAGTGCGTAGTCAATACCAAGTCCCAAACCAAGGCCGGTAATGAGATTAAGGGCAAAAACACTGACGTTAGTGAACAGCGTTAATAAGTAAATAATGAAGAAAGATCCAAGGATTGCTGTTACACCCACAAATAATGGTGTAGCTGATGCAACAAGTGCTCCGAAAACAAAGACTAGAAGCAGGAATGTAAGGGGAATGGCAATTGACTCAGCAAGAATCAAATCCTTTTCAATCTTGTGGTTAATTGCATATGTAATAACGCCAGCACCAGATGCATAGATATGGACATTCTTGTACTTTCCATCAAACTCTTCTTGCAAAGTTGCCCCTAGTGAACCAAGAGCATCCCAATCAAAAGCATCAAGATCTGAATACACCAGAATAAAGCCTGCTTTTCCATCTTTAGACTTCATAGTTGGTGATCCACCAGTGGACCAGTAGGAGTAAGTTTTTGAGACTCCATCGTGGGTTTGAATCTTCTTTTCAATTTCAGTTGCTGTGCTTGCAACAGATGGATCATCAACTGTAGAGCTAGCAGAGTCCACAACCATTACTGCCACTGGTTCTTCAGCACCAAATACATCTATGACATATTTAGCAGCTTTTGCAGAGTCGCTATTAAGGTCTGAGTAGCCACCTGAATCAAGACGGCCAAAAGATAAGGAGCCAACTGCTCCAGCCAGGATTGTTGTAATGATGAAGGATAAAAGGACTAGCTTGCTGCGCTTAACAATGAACTTTCCAAGCTTCTCAAACACGTTTCTTACTCCTTAGATGTAGACTTAAAACTATGAGTGATCTCTTTCCTAATGTGACATCAGATGAGATCGATCCTGAAGCCGCGGCAGAACAATTACGTCGTGAAGAAGAAATTAAGTTAGATAAGCCGCCCCATCATCAGGATTAATCTGCCTTAGCTGCCGGAGTTGGCGCAGCTGCCGGAGTTGTTTTAGCGGGTTCACTTGCAGTTGTCTTTTTTGCAGAATCAGTTTTATAAAACCCAGAGCCCTTAAACACAACTCCGACGGCGCTATAGACCTTACGGATTTCACCCTTGCATTGCGGGCACTCGGTCAGTGAGGCATCGCTAAATGATTGGAAAGCTTCAAATTCATGCTCGCAAGCGTTACATGCGTATTGGTATGTAGGCACTAGCGCTCCAATCTTTGAATATGGCCTTAATCCAACCCTGTAGGGGGTAGATGCTAAGTCTAAAGAAGTGAGACGATTGGCGCGAATTAAGGTCCAAGATGTGAAGGAGATCTAAGTGAAAATCACTCGAGTCCGACAATTCTTGGCTGCTTTGGCCTTACTTGGCTTTTTCGGCATCTCAACAGCTGATGCAAACTCACTTATCACTACATCTCCAATAAGTGGTTCTACAGTCACCACAGCTCCTATGTCAGTAACACTGACAACTCAGAAAGCATTGCTTTCTGATGCTAATGAAATCGTGGTTACAGATCCTGCGGGAGTTCGAGTTGATGATGGCACTTTAACAATTACGGATGTTTCAGCGACTATTGGCCTCAAGCCACTTGTTGAATCTGGAATTTACAGAGTTTCTTACACTTTATATTCAGAAGGTGATGCACCTCTTGAAGGTTCCTTCACATTTAACTTCTCTGCACCAACTGTGATTACACCTACCGAATCATCACCCACTCCAACAGAGTCACAAACACCTGCGAGTAGCAGCTGGGGAACAAACATATTTATTATTTTTCTTTTGATAATGGCTTTCTTCGTATTAATCGCTCTCGCGCTCTATGCGCGAAAACTCATTAGGGAACGATGATCGCTTTAAGCACAGTTTTTAAATATCTATCTCTAATCGGAAGCTTTGCAGTAGTTGGAACACTATTAGCAATGGGCTTTCTACTTCTAGATTCCCATGGAAAACTTTCAACTTCAGCGCAAAAGCTTCGCACGATGCTATGGATTTCAGGGCTGACTTGGTTTATCGGAAGCGTTGGAACAATTCTCTTTACGTTGGCAACCATCCTTGATCAACCTCTTTCAGTTGCCTTAGATGCCACAGTCTTGCGCTCTTTCATTACCCAAATAACCTTGGGTCAGTATTTACTCTTTCAATCCCTTGTCGCTCTATTTATTACCTTTGCTTCAATTCGAGTAAACAAGATTCTTACAGTTATTTTTCTACTCATTCTTACTCTCATTGGTTTAGTTGCCCCGATATTTCAGAGCCACTCGGCATCAAGTGGCTCACACGCATTAGCTATTGGTTCTCTAGTAATCCACGTGGTTGCACTATCTCTCTGGGTGGGCGGCGTTATAACTCTTGCAATATTGGACCCTGAAGACCGGCCAATCGCCGTTCCTCGCTTTAGCGAATTGGCGTTGTGGGCTGCGATTGCTGTTGTATTAAGTGGAACTGCAAATGCTTGGGCTCGTTTGGATTTCAAAGAAGCGTGGAGCAGTGCGTATGCCTGGGTTGTAATTGGCAAAGTAGTTCTAACGATTTCATTAATAACTATTGCTTATTTGCATCGCAAGAATTTAGCGAGACGTAGCTCAATTGATTGGAAAGGCTTTGCTCGTCTAATTTTTGCAGAAAGCTTGATTATGGTTGTAACAGTTGCAATGGGTGCATGGTTGTCTTCAAATCAAGCTCCATCAAGACCAGAACAAGCCAAATTTGATCCTGGTTTAGCGGTCGCAGGTATTTCTACGCCACCGGAACCAACGTGGAGCCGAATCCTGATTGGTTATGAACCAGATGCACTGATGATTGGAATCTTGGTTACTGCTGTTGCGCTCTACATTAAGGGTGTTGTTGTTCTTACAAAGCGTGGCGATAAATGGCCAGTAGGTCGCACAATTTCATTTGCCCTTGGAATATCAGCAATAGATTTTGCAACTAGTGGTGGCCTTGGTTTGTATGCAAACTTTGCTTTTTCATATCACATGGTTGCCCACATGGTTCTTGGAATGATTGCACCCATTGGAATAGTCCTTGGTGCACCAATTACATTAGCGCTTCGCACTTTGCCACAAGGTAGAAATAGTGATGAACGCGGTGTGAGAGGTTCACTACTTGCCGTGCTGCATTCCAAGTTAGCAGTTTTCTTCACCAATCCAGTAGTTGCTTTAGCTTTCTTTGACGGCTCACTCTTTGCCCTCTACTTCACAGATCTATTTGGCTCAATGATGCAATCGCACGTGGGCCACTTACTTATGAGTATTCACTTCCTGCTTGCTGGAATTCTTTTCTTCCATGTTGTTATTGGAATCGATCCAAACCCTCGCAGGGTTCCACATTTAGTGCGCATCGTTATTATCTTTGCTGCAATGAGTATTCATGCATTTTTCTCAGTAGCACTCATGTCTACTACGACTTTAATTGACGGCGGTTACTTCGGTTCTCTTAAATCACCATGGCTTGTTGATCTACTTGCCGACCAGCGCATGGGCGGTTCATTAGGTTGGGCCATGGGCGAGATCCCGATACTTCTAGCGCTGGTTGCTACCTTCATCAGTTGGGTTAAGGACGACTCACGTGAAGCTATAAGGATTGATAAGAATTCCGCACGATCTGCAGCCATGGGGCAACCAGATGAGTTAGCCACCTATAACAAGTATTTGCAAGATTTAGCCCAACGCGATAGAAATGAACCCTAATGGAAAACTTATTTGATATTCCCAGCGAGTATAAGGATCTACGTGCCAGCGTTCGCGCCTTGGCCGAAAAAGAGATTGCACCTTATGCAAAAGCAGTTGATGAAGATCATCGCTTCCCACAAGAAGCAGCCGATGCACTTCAAAAGGCAGGTCTTGCAGCTGCGCATGTTCCAACTGAATTTGGTGGCGATGGCGCAGATGCT